>DATHXP010000376.1:0-9035 GCA_035459605.1 Halomonas sp.
GCCGAAGACCAGGAACCCCAGCAGCATGCGCCGCATCGCCGCGAGAGACGCGGGCATGAACAGCCGCTGGCTGACCTGGGGATTGGAGAGACTGAAGAAGAACCAGGGAATGGTCAGTCCCAGGAAGGTGGTGAGGCTGAATAGGCCGCTTCCGGGCACCGTCAAGGACTGGGGCTGCTCTGTAGCCAGCCGGTCGAACAGCGTCTGGAAGCCGCCGAGCCCCTGAACGACCAGGAAGACCACCAGGATCGAGGCCAGCATCATCATGATGGCCTGCAGGGAGTCGGTCCACATCACCGAGCGAATCCCCGCCACATAGGAGAACAGGATGGCGATGGCCGTGGCCAGGAGTATGCCGGTGGTATAGGAAATGGCACCGTCCGTGGTGCCCTGCAGAAGATAGCCGATCCCGGTGAGCTGTACCGCCGCGTAAGGGATCAGGAAAATACAGTTCGATACGGCGATGACCATGGCGACGTGACTGTTGGCATAGCGGTAGCCGAGCATTTCGCTGGGGGTCACGAAGTCGAAGCGCTGGCCCAGGGCCCAAAATCTGGGCCCGAAGATCGCCACCAGGGAAACCCCGGCGAAATAGATGATCTCGAACCCCAGGGCGCCAACACCGCCAGCATAGGTGAGCCCCGCCAGGCCGACCATCATGAAGGCGCTGTAGGTGGTGGCGCTGTAGCTGAGCGCGGATACCAGGCCGCTCATCTGGCGATTGCCCAGAAAATAACCCGACATCAGCGTCGCGGGCCTTTTCTGCCGGGACAACCAGGCGATCAGGGTGGCGATCACCAGATAGATCGCCACCGACCACCAGATAAGGGACTCGGTCATCCATTACCTCTTGTCATTTGTTCTTGAAATCCCGGGTGACAAGGATATTGAGCAAGATCACCGCCAGGCCGACGAGGGTCCAGAAGAGAAAGCTTCCGTACCAGGCCTGAACCCGCGTCAACAGGGTATAGGGGATCAGGTAGCTCAACAGCACCAGAAGCCATATTCCCCAGATCCATCTGCTTCTCGGCATTCACGCCCTCCTGTCGTCACCTAAACTATCTTGACTTGGTGCGAGCGTATCATGGCAGCGGCTCGATATTCTGATTCAGCCGGAACAGGTTGGTCGAATCAAAGCGGGCCTTGATCCTGGCCAGCCTGGCGTAGTTCTGCCGATAGTTGTCCCGCACCCGGGCGTGATCGTTCTCGCTCGCCGGTCCGCTCCAGCAGGTCAGTACCACGATCACCGGCTGGCCCTGCCATTGTTCGGGCAGAAAGGGCAGCGACAGCCCCAGGGTGATGCCGAGAATCGCGCCCAAGGCCTTGGGAGCCTCGGCGATCCACTCCTGGTAGCGACGCAGGACATCGCCCTCGTGGGGGATGAAGGTCGGGTCGCCGAAGATATCTGCCACCGCATGCAGGCGATACTCGAAGCTGGTGACCACGCCGAAATTGCCGCCGACCACGCCCATCTCGGTCAGCCGGAATGGGGCGCCAGCCATCGGGATACCGTCTATCGTCATTATCACTATCAACTGGCCCGAGGCAGCTTTCCCGAGCATCTGAGTTGCCTCGACTGGCTGCTCGTCCTGGACCCCTATCGCCAGGACGCCAACAGGGCGCATTATCTCGACGGTTTGCGCGGGACGGGGTTTGCTTAGCCATCGACTTTTATGATCCACGACGAGACGAGGTAGCCATGCCATCACACCGCCTCCCCCTCTGGCTCAAGCTGGCTTTCACCCTATGGATCGCCATCTGGGCGCCGAGCTATTTCGCCAAGGTGGGCTGGCAGAATTTCCTGTGGCTGTGCGATCTGGCCAGCCTGCTGATTCTCATCGCGCTGTGGAGCGAGAGTCGCCTGCTGATGTCGGCCCAGTGGCTCGCGGTGCTGGTGGTGGGCATCCTGTGGAGCCTGGATGCGGGCGGCGCCTTGCTTTTCGGCGTGCATCCCATCGGGGGCACCGAATACATGTTCGATCCTCAGGTAACGCTATCCTTCCGCTTGCTTTCGCTGTTCCATGTGGTGCTGCCGGTGGTGACCAGCTATGCGCTGATCAGGCTGGACTATGATCGGCGCGGCCTGTGGCTGCAGACGGCCCTGACCTGGCTGGTGCTGCCCTTGAGCTTGATAGTCACCGATCCCGAGCGCCATATTAACTGGGTACATGGGCTTTTCGGCCAGCCGCAGACGATGCTCGACCCGTTCGTCTATCTCCTGGGGCTGATGATCGGCTGGCCGATCGTGCTGTATCTGCCCTCACATTTTCTGGCCATCGCGCTGCAGCGCCGGCAGGCAAGATGACGCCACTTCGCTCCAGAACCTTTTCGCATGTCGTCGGTTTCGACGACTGCCCTTTCGAACGCGATTATTGCGGCGAGGTGCCGATCGTCGGCGCCATCTACGCCGGCCGGCGGCTGGAAGGCGTGCTGTCCGGCCAGGTGCGCCGGGATGGAGACGACAGCACCCGGGAGCTGATTCGCCTGATCAGCGAATCCAGGTTCGCCAGCCATCTCCAGCTGATCATGCTGCAGGGCATCGCCTTGGCGGGATTCAACGTAGTGGACGTGGCCCGTCTGCACCAGGCGCTGGGGCTGCCGGTACTGGTCGTGGCGCGTTACGCGCCGCGCCGGGAAGCCATGCGCCGGGCGCTGCTCGAGCATATCCCCGAGGGCGCCGATAAGTGGTCGCTGATCGAGCGCCTGGGACCCATGGAACCGACCGCCGGTATCTATATTCAGCGCCAAGGCTTGAGCCTGGTGGAAGCCGAGCGCGTGCTCGAGGCCACGGCGATTCATGGACGGATCCCCGAACCCTTGCGCACGGCGCATCTGATCGCCGGCGGTATCGCGCGGGGTGAGAGTTCCGGGCGGACCTGACGATCTCGGCCAGGTGCCCGAGCGCCGACTGCACTCAGAAGTCAGACACTGGATGCTTTAATAATCGTCGACAAGCAAGGAGACGCTTATGCACTCCTCCGCTATCGTTCTGTACACCGCCGGAGTCGAGCTCGAAGGCGATCTGATCCTGCCGGATACGCCAATGGGTATCGTGGTGTTTGCCCACGGCAGCGGCAGTAGCCGCTTCAGTTCGCGCAATCAGCAAGTGGCCCGCGATCTCAGCAAGCAGGGTTTCGCCACGCTGCTGTTCGATCTGTTGACCGCCGAGGAAAACCGGATCGATGAGCGTACCCGCAAGCTACGTTTCGATATCGAGCTGATCGGTCGACGCATGACCGGCGCGGTGGATTGGGTCACCCAAGCCCCGGAGTCCCATGATCTGACGATCGGCCTGTTCGGTGCCAGCACCGGGGCGGCGGCCGCGTTGATCGCCGCCGCCGAACGACCCGACAAGGTCCAGGCGGTGGTCTCCCGCGGTGGGCGCCCGGACCTGGCGGGCGACGCCCTGCCCCGGGTCGAGGCGCCGACGCTGTTGCTGGTCGGTGGGCTGGACATTCAGGTAATCGAACTCAACCAACAAGCCAAGGCCCGCATGCAGGCGCCCTGCGAGTTGAGCATCGTTCCCGGCGCCTCCCATCTCTTCGAGGAACCGGGCAAGCTGGAAGAAGTGCAGGCCCGTGCTGGGCGCTGGTTTCGCGAGCACTTTTGATGCACCTGACCAGAGGAGATAAATCATGAACCAGGTCTGCGCCATCGTCGGCAGCCGACTCCCAGCGGCCGTGCACCTTCATCACGTAGCGGGTATCCCGGCTCGCGTAGGCCATCACCTCCGGCGCCACGCGCGTCGTCTAGCCGCCGATCGTGCCGACGAAGATCTCGCGGTGCGGCGAGGGCCACCTTGGCCTTGAACTCGCTGCTGTACTGCCGACGTTTCTTGCTCATGACCAGGGTCTCCTGATCGGTCTGAACAGAAGCAGGCTACGAGAATACCGCCTATTTTCGGCGTCTTTTCAAGCGCATTACCCACCTTACGCCCGGCGCCTATCGACGCCGGTTTTCTATTCATGAAACGACGGAGAACCCCTTCGACGACTGAAGCGCACTGCTATGGCTAAGGGGCTAAGGGGTCAAGGCTGACTTCGGCGGGCCGTGCTAAACCTTGAAGGCATGGAAGAAGACATGGAAACGGCAGCGTGAACCCCGCCTGCTGCAGCGTCGAGCGGTGCCGTAGCAGGCGGGGCATTCTGGATTGATCGTGACTTACATTTCCTACGCGTTGAGCATGTCGTTAGCGTCCTTGGCGGCCTGTCGAGCCTCATCGATATCGTCGCTGTCGAGACCGGCGCGTACTCTCTCGGCGGCATCTTCCAGCTTCTGCTTCTTGGCGTCGTCCGCGGTATCGGGAATGGCTCCACTGCCCATGTCCTGGCAGGGATTCATCTCATTGGCGTCGAAGCCTTCGCCATCCGGCCCCACAAGGCAGTTCAGGGTGTGATGCAGATGCATCTGCACCCCCGCGATATCGCCCGCCTTGGCCGCAAAGCCCGCATGCTGGGCCGCCGTCTTCACTTCCTCTGCCGCGTCTGCGGCGAGTGCCGATGACGTAAGCAGCAGCGCCAGGACGGCTCCCAAGGCCGTGGATGCGATCCGCGCTGAAAGAATGGAGCCTAGGTTGAATCCAGAATAAGTAGTCATTGATGCGCTCTCCTGTGGGCAAAGAAACGGCCGTCCAAGCGTCTCTGAGACAGTGAAGCTTGTCTTCCCGACTGGCCGCACTGGCTGCCAGCCGAGACTACAAGGGTAGTCGCTCTTTGACAGGCGAGGACGGTTGCATGGTGACAGACGGTAACCGTCGGGCCAGGAGCGTTCCCAAAACCCTTCCCAACAGCCATAAACGACAAAGGGAACCAAGCTAAAGGCCTGATTCCCTTTGAAAAATTCTGGCGGAGGGGGAGGGATTTGAACCCTCGAAGCCTTTCGGCTTACCCGCTTTCCAGGCGAGCTCCTTCGACCGCTCGGACACCCCTCCAGATCGTCATTCTCGTGCGTGCGGCGCGTGGCCTGTGCCCAAGAACGCTGTCCCTGTATTGTCAGGACGCGGCGTACTGTAGCGACTTAAGTACTCGATTGCAAGCGAGTTTTCGCCTTTTACCAGGGTTATCGGTATCGGCTCAGCGCCGGGGCAGCACGGCGTAAAACGCCGCCGGGTCGTCTTCGCCGCCCGCTGTCGGCAGGCGCAGCGGCGGGTGGGGAGCGCCGATGGCGCGCATGGCAAATGCCTGATCTAGTCCCAGCGCTCGACGAAGTCGTCGATATCGTGCTTCGGCAGCGCGATATGGCGGCCCCCCGGCTGCCCAAGATAAATGAATGAGACCAGCTCGTCGTCTTCCCTGAGCCCCAGCCCCTTGCGCACGGTGGGATCGAAGGCGTAGTCGCCGGTACGCCACATGGCGCCAAGCCCCAGCGCATGGGCCGCGAGCAGCATGCCGTGGGCGGCGCAGCCGGCGGAAAGGATCTGCTCGAGCCTGGGCACCTTGGGTTGATCAGGGGTGACCTTGGCGATCACCGCGATGATCATGGGGGCGCGCAGCGGCTTCTTGCGCACGCCGTCGAGAACGGCGTCTTCCACGTGGGGATTGTGGCGAAACACGGCTTCGGCGAACAGCTCGCCGAGCCGATCGAGCCCTTCGCCGGAAAATTCGATAAAGCGCCAGGGGCGCAGGCCCTTGTGATCCGGTGCGCGCAGCGCGGCTTGATAAATGGCTTCAAGTTGATCACGGCTGGGCGCAGGGCCGATCAGCTTGCCCATGGAGCTGCGCTGATGCAGCAGAGTCAAGGCGTCCATTGTGGTCTCCTGGCAATAAATGAGAATCGTTCTCGATATATTATCAACTCGCTGCCCTACTGTCGCGCCAGCCGCAGCGGCTTGGGCGGACGCTCTCCCGGCGTGCCTCGCCACGGGCTGATATCCAGGCCGCCGCGACGCAGGTAGCGCGCCATCACCAACAGGCGCTCGGGCCGCGTGCGCTCCATGAGCTCAACAAAGATACGCTCCACGCAGTGCTCGTGAAAGTCCTGCTGCTGGCGATAGCTCACCAGATAGCGCAGCAGGCCTTCGCGGTCAATGCGCGGCCCGCGGTAGCGAATCATCACGCTGCCCCAGTCGGGCTGGCCGGTCACCGGACAGTTGGACTTGAGCAGGTGGGAATGCAGGGTTTCTTCGACGACCTCTTCACCCGCGCTTAGCGTCTCGGGGCTGGGCGTGTAGTCATCGATGGCGATATCCAGCCCGTCCAGGCACTCGCCGGGCAGTCGGCGCGGCATCAGCTTGTCGTCATCAACGTCGAGCACGTCGACCGAGACCGGCGCGCCGGCAGCGCCGCTCAGGTCGCGCTCAAGCATCGCCACCAGCTGCCAGATATTATCGAGGCGCGTCTGATTAAAGCTGTTGAGATAGAGCTTCCACGACTTGGATTCGATCAGCCGCGGCGACTTTGCCGGCACGCCGAAGCGTGCCACCGCCACCATCGGCTTGCCGCGGGCGTTCAGCCACGACAGCTCGAAGGCGTGCCACTCATCTTCCCCCACAAAAGGCAGTGCACCGTCGCGGTGGCTTTCGATGCCGATCAGCGCGCGACTGTCGGCGCGCTCGATGCCAAACAGCAGGCTGGGATCGTAGCGCTCGGGGTAGGCAGAAACCCGCCCCAGCGGCGAGCCTGCCGGGTCATTCGGGGGCTTCTCTGTGCTTTTCTCTGTGTGCAGGTGCGTCATACGATCAGCTCCTGATGCCTTTGCCGTTTTCGAGCATCCACAGGGCCAGGCCAAACAGCACTACGATGAAGGCAAGAATCGCCGCCAGCGCCCAGCCCACGGGGATATCCGACACGCCGAGAAAGCCAAAGCGAAAGACGTTGACCATATACAGGATGGGGTTGAGCATCGACACGCCCTGCCAGAACTCCGGCAGCAGCGAGATGGAATAAAACACCCCGCCCAGATAGGTCAGCGGCGTCAGCACGAATGTCGGCACGATGGAGATATCGTCAAACTTGTTGCCCAGCAGCGCGTTGATAAATCCCCCCGTAGCAAACAGCGCAGCGGTAAGGGTGACCACCAGCACGGTCAGCAGCGGGTGGGCGATGGTCAGCTGGGTAAAGAACAGCGACACCACGGTGACAATCGCCCCCACGCCCAGGCCGCGCGCCATGCCGCCGAGCACAAAGCCGGCGAGAATCACCCAGCTGGGCATCGGCGAGACCATCATCTCCTCGACGCTGCGCTGAAACTTGGTCGAGAAGAAGCTCGATGCCACGTTGGAGTAGCTGTTGGTAATCACCGACATCATGATCAGGCCGGGGACGATGAAGTCCATGTAGCTGTAGCCGTCCATTTCACCGATGCGCGCGCCGATCAGGTTGCCGAAGATGATGAAATACATGGTCATGGTAATCGACGGCGGCAGCAGCGTCTGCGGCCAGATGCGCGTGAAACGCCTGATCTCCTTGAGCACCAGGGTCCACAGCGCAACGGCGATCTGCGATGCGTTCATCCACGTACCTCCTTGCTGCGACCGTCCTCCACCATGGACACAAACATCTCCTCGAGCCGGTTGGTGCGGTTGCGCATCGACACCACCCGGATATTCTTTGCGCTCAGGGCGGCAAACACCTCGTTGATGCTCTGGCTGCGCTGCACGGCAATCGATAGCTGAGTGGCATCAACCCGGTTTACCTCAAAGCCTTCGATGCGCGGCGCCGATCCCAGCGGCTTGGCCAGATCGAACAGGAAGGTTTCGGTGTCAAGCTCGGCAAGCAGCTCGCGCACGCTGGTATCGCGAATGATCCGGCCCTGATTGATGATACCCACGTGGCGGCACAGGCTTTCGGCCTCTTCCAGATAGTGGGTAGTCAGGATGATGGTCGTGCCCTCCTGCTGATTGATGCGGCGCATGTAGTTCCACATGCTGCGGCGCAGCTCGATATCGACCCCGGCGGTGGGCTCGTCGAGAATCAGCAGCTTGGGGCGGTGCATCAGCGCACGGGCAATCATCAGGCGGCGTTTCATGCCGCCGGAGAGCATCAGCGCGGTACCGTCGCGCTTGTCCCACAGCCCCAGGTCGCGCAGCAGCTTTTCGGCGCGCGGCAGCGCGACGCGCCTCGGCATGCCGTAATAGCCGGCCTGGGCCAGCACGATATCGAGCACCTTCTCGAACTGATTGAAGTTGAACTCCTGGGGCACTACGCCCAGGTGGTACTTGGCACGCGCGAAATCCTTGTCGATGTCGATACCGAATATCGAGACGCTGCCGGCGGTCTTCTGCACCAGCGAGCAAACCACCCCGAGGGTGGTGGACTTGCCGGCGCCGTTGGGCCCGAGCAGCGCGTAGAAATCCCCCTGAGCGACATCCAGGTCGATGCCTTTTAAGGCATGAAAGCCGTTGGCGTAGACCTTGGTCAGGCCGCGAATGGAGAGAGCCGGTTCGGCCATGGACGATCCTGTCAATATATGGAGATAGATCAGGCAGCAACAGCTAGCCTTGCAGTCAACTTCCTAGTCAAAACAACTACATTGGGCCTGCTATGCCTGATTCAAGGGTGACGGCGTGCTTGTATCAGGCCCTGACTGGCGTCTCAGGAGCTGTAGTCGGGCAGCACCCATTCACTGTGCAGATGGCGCAGCTCCGGCTGATGGGCGGCGGCAATACGCGCCACCAGCTCGGCTCCTCGATCCAGCAGATGGACTTCCATGCGCCGCCGGTCATCGCGGCTGGGGCGACGCTCCACCAGACCGGCCTCCTCGCAGCGTCCGATCAGCGCCACGGTGCCGTGGTGCTTGGCCTGCAGCCGCTGAGCCAGCTCACCAACGCTTGCCCAGTCCCGCTGGGCAAAGCCCTTGAGGTGCAGCAGCAGCTGGTACTGGAGCGGCGTCAGACCGTGGGCGCGGCAGATATCGTCGCTCTCGCGCAGGAAGCAGCGCAGTCGATGACGAAACTGCGACAGCCGTTCAAAATCCTGCTTGCTGAGTGTTTCGGCGGATGGTTTCACGACAGAGGTCATCGCAAACTCCTTGACAGCCAGGGGAATGATAGCTAACTGTTAGGGGTAGATGCATCACATTATGATACAAAATGCTTA
>DATHXP010000377.1:0-5942 GCA_035459605.1 Halomonas sp.
AGATACCAATTCGTCATGAGCAGTACTTTGGCTATATCATTAAAAATAAGGAGTGATATGAAAAATCGCATTATTGCAATGCTTTTGGCGCTATTTTTGGGAGGATTAGGCGTGCATAAGTTTTATCTCGATGAAATTAAAAAGGGCTGGCTGCTGCCGGAGGCGCTGCTGGGTGGCAGTCGCCGACTGGACATCCGCCTGCGCCTGCTGCCCGATGCGCCCCGGGCGCTGGAGCACTGGACGCCGGTGCATGTGCATCTCGGCGCCCAGCACCTGACCGGGCGCGTGGCGCTGCTGGAGGGAGCGCGCGTCGCCCCCGGCGGCACGGCGCTGGCCCAGCTGGTGCTCGACGGCCACGCCCACGCCGTACACGGCGATGCGTTGGTGCTGCGCGACCAGTCGGCCTGGCACACCCTGGGCGGCGGCGTGGTGCTCGATCCCTTGGCGCTTGCGCGCCAGCGGCGCACCCCGGCGCGGCTGACCCAGCTGCGGGCGCTTGCCGAAGGCGGGCTCGAGCAGGCGCTGCCGACGCTGTTGAAGAGCGCCGATAGCGGCCTGGCGCCCGAGCGGCTGGAGCGTCGGTTCAACCGGCCCCGGGCCGGCTGGCAGCTGCCGGACACCGCCATCGCGCGGGACACGCCGCGCGGGCCGCGGCTGTTTGATGCCGAGCGCTGGCGCGAGCTGGGCGCTGCGCTGATCGAGGCGCTGGGGCATTTTCACCATGAGCAGCCCGACGAGCCGGGGCCGGATCGCAGCCGCCTGCGCCGCTACGGCCTGTCGCAGGGCTTGCCCCAGCTGGAGCCGGCGGTGTACGCGGCGCTGGTCGAGGCCGCGCTGGCCGACGGTCGGCTGGCGGCCAGCGGCCCCTGGCTGCATCTGCCGGATCACCGGGTGCGTTTGAGCGAGGCCGAAGAAGGCCTCAGGGCGCGGCTGCTGGTGCATTTGCAGGACGGCGGCATCGATCCGCCCTGGGTGCGCGATCTGGCCCGGCTGGAAAACACTGACGAGGCCGAGGTGCGCCGGCTGCTGCGCAAGCTGGCGCGCATGGGCGAGCTGCATCAGGTGGTGCGCGACCTCTTTTATCCCGAGGGCACCATCGACGGGCTGGCGGAGACGGCGGTCACGCTTGCCGATGCCGACGGCACGCTGCGCGTGGTCTCCTTTCGCGATGCGCTGGGCATCGGGCGCAAACGCTGCGTGCAGCTGCTGGAATACCTGGACCGCATCGGCGTCACGCGCCGGTTCGGCAACGTGCGGCGGGTGCGTGAAGAAAGCAGCGTGGTTCAGCGCCTCAGAACGCGTTAAGATGGCCCTCGCGAGAGGGAAGGCAATCGCATCCGGTGGTGCGGCCGGACTTCAACTCCGGTTGGGGACGGCAGCCGTTCCTGGGTGGGTTCGACTCCCACTGCCTTCCGCCATTTGCGGGTGCTTTTCCTGTCGCTCTGCTCAGGTTCTTCCCTGGTTTTTCAACTTCAGCGCTTGAACGCTAGTGTCTTCGGGGTCAAAACCGTCCAGCTCGGCCTGCCTGGCAAAGGCGGCAACGGCCCGTTCACCCTGCAGCAGCCGAGCACGCGCGGCAGCCCAGTCGTCGGGCGTCAGACGAATCATCCAGCCCTCGCCGTAAGGGTCGCGGTGGATCAGCGCTGGGCGCGACTCCAGCAGCGGGTTGTGGGCCGCCACGCTGCCGGCAACGGGGCTCTTGGCAGCGGACGCCGCCTTGGCAAACTCCACCACGCCGAAGCTGCGCTCGGCGTCGATGTGAATACCAAGACGCTTGGGCGTGAAGGCGAAGATCTCGCCGTAGAGCGCCACGCCGTAGGCGCTCAGCCCCAGCGTGACCTGGCCGTCGTGTTCCTCGCGCAGCCACAGGCTGTGCTCGGGGGCGTACCACAGGCCGTCGGGAAAGGTCAGTCCGTCGAGTATCACAGTGAAAGCACCCGTTCGTAGTCGAGAATCATGGTCGCCAGCTCGCCGCCGCTGCCGTAGCCTTCGACTTCGTCGATGAGCTCCGCCGCGGATTCAGCCGGCGTCGCGGGAGGCTGGCCCGGCGGGGGCGGTTTGCGGCACAGCAGCAG
Organism: Halomonas sp.; assembly: GCA_035459605.1. GTDB lineage: Bacteria > Pseudomonadota > Gammaproteobacteria > Pseudomonadales > Halomonadaceae > Halomonas. The sequence continues at coordinate 2,076 of DATHXP010000377.1, forward strand.
GCGTGCTCCCATCTGTCGGGCCTGGCGAATAAAATGAATGACCGGCGCGCCGTCGGGGTCGGCATAGAGCGCCTCGGCGACGCCGGGACGCGCCAGCTCGGCGGCTTCGCCGGTAAGATAGAGCGTCACCTCGGCATCCAGACACGCCAGCAGCGTGGCGATATGAAAGGGCGCGGCGCAGCGTGCCGGCGTGCTGGGGCCGCTGGTCACCAGGATCAGAACGCGTTGAGCCGCTGTCGTCATGGAGTCGATCTCCGTGTGGCGAGTTGCAATGGGTACGCTGCAGTGCCCTGTAAAGTCAGCGCGGCCCCATTGTCGGCGGCACGCCGACCGTCGGCAAGCCGTGCCGCAGGAGGTCGATCGAGTGAAACAGGAGAGGAAGGATTGAGCAGCCGGCTTTTTACCGACCGCAAAGGCGACGAGGGCCTGCCGGGACGCGAGCGGCGCCTGGCGGTGCTGGCGCTGGTGCTGGGCACCAGCATGGCGGTGATCGACACCACCATGGTCAACGTGGCGCTGCCCCGCATCGCCGACGATCTTCAGGTCACAGGCTCCCAGGTGGTGTGGGTGACCAACCTGTTTCAAGTGGTCTGCGCGGCCTTCCTGCTGGTGTTTGCCGCGCTCAGCGAGCTGCTTTCCCGGCGTCGCCTGTATACCTTCGGCATGGCGCTGTTCAGCCTGGCCGCCGTGGGGGCGGCGCTGTCCACCCGGCTCGAGTCGCTGCTGCTGTTTCGCGCCCTGCAGGGGCTGGGCGCGGCGGCGACGCTGTCCATCGGCACTTCGCTCTACCGTTCGATCTTTCCCACCCGGCTGCTGGGCAGCGCCCTGGGCCTCAGCTCCATGGTGGTGGCGGTGGGCTACGCCACCGGGCCCGCCATCGGCGGGCTGGTGCTGTCGCTGGCCAGCTGGCCGTGGCTGTTCATACTGCCGGCGCCGCTGGGCGTGACCGCCGCCTGGCTGGCCTGGCGCGCGCTGCCCCGGGAACCGCGCCGCCAGGGCAGCTTCGATGTGTTTGGCGCGCTGTGCGCGATTGCCACGCTGGCGGCCTTCTTTGCCGCCATGCGAGCGCTTGACGGCGGCGCGCTGCGTCCGCCGGTGCTGCTGTGGCTGACGCTGGCGGGCCTGGCGTTTGCGCTCTTCGTGTGGCGGCAGCGCCGCGCGCCGCATCCGCTGCTGCACCTGGCCCTGTTCAAGGTGGCGCGCTTTCGTCTGGCGCTGGCCGCCCAGAGCCTGGCCTTTATCGGCCACGGCGTGGCCTTCGTGGCGCTGTCGTTCCTGTTTCAGGAGAATATGGGCATGACGCCGCTGCACACGGCCTGGCTGTTTACGCCCTGGCCGCTGACGGTCATGGTGGTGGGGCCGCTGGCGGGTCGTCTGGCCGACCACCTCAATCCGGCGCTGCCGGCCAGCGTGGGCCTGGGTCTGCTGCTGGTCGGGCTGGTGGCGCTGGCGCGGCTCGATATCGATGCCGGCATGCTGGATATCCTGTGGCGAATGGCGCTGTGCGGCACGGGCTTCGGGCTGTTCCAGTCGCCCAACAATCGCGAGCTGATGGGCAGCATTCCCCGGGAGCGCAGCGCCAACGCCTCGGGCACCATGAGCACCACGCGCACGGTGGCGCAGTCGCTGGGGGTGGCGCTGGTCGGCGCCTTTCTGGCCGTCGGGCTGCCGCTGCAGGCGACGCTGTGGCTTGGCAGCTTCAGCTGCCTGCTGGCGCTGATCGTCAGCCTGAGCCGCCTGCCGCTGGCTCGCAGGCGTACATCGCCCCCTGCCAGGCAGGTACAATGAGTCAATACACCCTATCGAGGAGCAAACATGAAGGTTCAAACCTTGCTGGAAGAGAAGCTTCAGGCCCTTGAGCCCGTTTATCTGCAGGTAGAAAACGAAAGCCACCGCCACGCGGTGCCGGCCAATTCTGAAACCCACTTCAAGGTGACGCTGGTCTCTTCGCATTTCGAAGGGGTGCTGCCGGTCAAGCGCCATCAGCAGATCTATGCGCTGGTCGCCGACGAGATGGCCGGTCCGGTGCACGCCCTGGCGCTGCATCCCTTCACGCCGGCCGAGTGGGAGAAGCGCGGCGGTACGCGCCCCGACTCGCCCAACTGCCGGGGCGTCGGGGCGTGATCAGCGAGCCGCAGCGGCTGCAGTATCTGGACGCCATGGGCCTGACGGCCTGGGTGGCCCGCTACCGGCTGCCCAACGCTCGCCCCAGCGAGGCCTGCGAGTGGCCGGAGCCGAGTTCCGGGTCCGGAGCCGAGCGGGGCGCTGAAGCGTCACAAGCGGTGGCGCCGAGTGAGCGCCTGCAGGCGCTGCTGAGGCCCGAGACCTCTTCCGCGCCGGCATCGCGGCCAGCCCCGGCTCGCAGCGAAAGCGAAGCGCCGTCGCGCGCGGCGATGCCGCGGCGCGCCCGGGCGCTGCTCGATGATATGGCGCCTGAAGGCGCGCCGCCACCTCGCGCCGACGAAGCGTCGTCGCCGGACAGCGCGTCCCAGGTCCAGGCTCAGCCGTCCTGGCAGTTCGACCTGCAGATAGCCTGCCTGGACGGTCGCTGGCTGGTGGTAATCCCCGGCCAGCAGGCGGCGTCGGCAACCGAGGTCCGGCTGCTGGCCAGCCTGTTCGCGGCGGCCGGCCTGCCGCTCGAGCAGCCGCCGTCGCTTGAGAGCCATCTTGAGAACTATCGCTGGCCGCCGCTGAAAGGCGCGCCGCTTGCAGCGGCGAGTCATGACCCCTGTCAGGATGCGCGTGACGGCCTGTGCGCCTTCCTGCATGGGCGGCAGCGGCTGGGCTGGGCCCCCTGGCGGGTCTTCGTGTTCGGCATGGACGAGACCCTGGCGGCCCTGCTTGCCGTTGAAGGCGAGCACAGCGCCACCCTGAACCTGCCGGTGTGGCAGGGCCCGGCGCTGGGCGCGCTGAGCACCAGCGCCGCGGCCAAACGCGCGCTGTGGCCGCGGCTGGCGGCCTGGCAATCCTTCGGCCAGTGACGACAGGGCCAGCGCTGCCATGAGCACTCCAGCGATCGAGCTGCGCGCGCTTGGCCCCGACGATCTGCCCGCGCTGCTGGCGCTCGAGCGGGCGAGTCCGTCGACGCGGTGGAGCGAGGCGCAGTGGGCGGCAGTCCTTGTCGAAGCGGGGCTGGCTGAAAAAACCACGGCGGTGCTGGGCGTCTGGTGCGAAGAGCAGCTGGCGGGACATGCCGTGCTGGTCAACCTTGGCCTTGACGCCGAGCTTCAGGCCATTGCGGTGGCGCCGCCGCGGCGGCGGCGCGGGCTTGCCAGGCGGCTGCTGGATGGCGTGATCGAACATGCGGTCGGCTGGGGCAGCGAGGCGCTGCTGCTCGAGGTGCGGGCCGGCAACGCCCCCGCACTGGCGCTGTATCGCCGGGCGGGCTTCGTCGCAGACGGCTATCGAAGAGGCTACTATCCTGCCCTGGGGTCCGCCGTGGAGAGTGACGGACGGGAAGACGCCTGCCTCATGTCGCGCGCGCTTGTCGCTGCGCGCGCCGAGCCGGCGCCGCAAGTGCCGGAAGGTTAAGTCGCGGTGTCGGCCTCGTTGACATCGACCTCATTGAACTTGCCGAGCAGTGACGTCAGGCGCTGCCCCCAGTCCTCGCGCTCCTGCTTGAGGCGAGCGTTTTCCTCGCGCAGCTCCTCGACTTCCATTTTCATCAGCTCCAGGGCTTCCACGGCGCCGGTGACCTTCTGTTCGAGCTGGTTGAAGAGTTCGATGCTCATGCGTTTCTCCTGACGATTACCTGAGGGCGGGGCGGCCTCTACGCGGGCGCCCATCGCCGGGCAGCGTAACGCCGCGAGCCGGCCTCAGCAAGCCTCCGTCGCCGGGTCTCAAGGCTATTGCAGTTGATATTGTGAC
>DATHXP010000378.1:0-2107 GCA_035459605.1 Halomonas sp.
GTGCTGCTGGGCGCGGCGCTGCCGCCGGGCAGCGCCTGGTGGCTGATCGCCGTCGGCATGGTGGCCGCCATCGTGGTGGCCAAGCAGCTGTACGGCGGCCTGGGCCACAACCTGTTCAACCCGGCCATGGTCGGCTATGCATTGCTGCTGGTGTCGTTTCCGGCGCGCATGAGCCTGTGGCTGCCCCCCGGCGGGCTGCTTGGCCCGGAGGCCGCAAGCCTTGGGCACACCCTGGCCAGCGTCGCCGGGCGCATACCGCTGGCCGAGCTCGATGCGCTGAGCGGCGCCACGCCGCTGGACGCCTTCAGCCACAAGCCCGACGGGCTGATGGTTTCAGAGTTCTGGGCAAGCGAGCCCCTGCCCGCCGGCATGCTGAGCGCCGTGCAGCAGGTGTCGCTGGCCTGGGCGTGGGCCTGGAGGCACTGGTGCTGCGCCTGCGCGGGCGCGCCCTGCGCCCGGTGCTTTCCGACAACAGCGCCCTGCTCAGCGGCGTGCTGCTGGGCGCGGCGCTGCCGCCGGGCAGCGCCTGGTGGCTGATCGCCGTCGGCATGGTGGCCGCCATCGTGGTGGCCAAGCAGCTGTACGGCGGCCTGGGCCATAACCTGTTCAACCCGGCCATGGTCGGCTATGCGCTGCTGCTGGTATCGTTTCCGGCGCGCATGAGCCTGTGGCCGCTGCCCGGCGGGCTGTTTGGCCCGGAGGCCGCAAGCCTTGGGCAAACCCTGGCTAGCGTGGCCGGGCGCATACCGCTGGCCGAGCTCGATGCGCTAAGCGGCGCCACGCCGCTGGACGCCTTCAGCCACAAGCCCGAAGGGCTGATGGTTTCAGAGTTCTGGGCAAGCGAGCCCCTGCCCGCCGGCATGCTGAGCGCCGTGCAGCAGGTCTCGCTGGCGTGGCTTGCCGGCGGCGCGATCCTGCTGGCCAAGGGCATCATCGGCTGGCGCATCCCGCTGGCCATGCTCGCCACCCTGCTGGTCGGCGCCAGCCTGATGCTTGCCGCCAGCCCCAGCCACCAGCCCGGCCCGCTGTTTCATCTGCTCACCGGCGCCAGCGCCTTTGGCGCCTTCTTCATCGCCACCGACCCGGTCAGCGCGGCCACCAGCCGCCGCGGCAAGCTGATCTACGGCATGGGCATCGGCCTGCTGGTGCTGATCATCCGCGGCGCCGGCGCCTACCCCGACGCGCTCGCCTTTGCGGTGCTGCTGATGAACCTGGCGGTGCCGCTGATCGACCGCTACAGCGTGCCGCGCGCCTATGGTCAGAGGCATGGCCATGGCACCGACGCCGATACCGAAAGCGGCGGGGAGCGGTTATGACCCTGTCCTCAAGACCGCCGCCCTCGGATCCGCCGCCGGGCAGCCGGCCCTCCCTGGCCAGCATCGCCGCCCGCGCCGGTCTTAGCCTGGGGCTGTTTGCGCTGATCACCGTCGCGAGCGTGGCGCTTACCCGCGCGCTGACCGCCGAGCGCATCGCCGCCAACCGCGAGGCCAGCGCCTATCGGGCGGTGGCCGAAGTGGCGCCGGCCGGCCACGATGGCCGGCTGCTGGAGCACGCCGTTACCCTGCCCGCCGCCCCGGTGCTGGGCCAGCCAGAGCCCTTTACCGCCTGGCAGGCGATCAGGGATGGCGACGTGATCGGCACGGTGGTGCCGGTGATCAGCCACGAGGGCTACAGCGGGCGCATCGAGATGCTGGTGGGCATCACCGCCCGGGGTCGGCTGAGCGGCGTGCGCGTCACCGCGCATCGCGAAACGCCGGGTCTGGGCGACGCTATCGAGGCCAGAAAGAGCGGCTGGATCGAGCAGTTTCGCGGCCTGTCTGCCGAGTCAACGCACCTCGGCGACGGCGGCATCGACGCCCTGACCGGGGCGACCGTCACCTCGCGCGCCGTGACCCGGGCCGTACGCGCCAGCCTGCTATGGTATCGGGAGCGCGACACCAGGCAGCCATCGCCACAGGAGGGCCGTCATGAACCAGACTATTGATACCAGCACGCAGACACGCCCAGCGCCAGCGGCCAGCGATATCGTTTACGACGGCCTGTGGCGGCGCAACACCGTGCTGGTGCAGATGCTCGGCCTGTGCCCGCTGCTGGCGGTATCGGCCAC
>DATHXP010000379.1:0-2339 GCA_035459605.1 Halomonas sp.
CTAGCGCCTGCCTTCGAGCGTATTGAACTCAGGGCGTAAGCGAAAAGCGACACCGACTTGTAAGCCTTTTCCCACTGGTGCTCAAGGGACTTAGGTGCCAGGCTGTCTGGTTACAGAATGTTGCTGGACATGGCCGCAAAAAGAACGGCCAACCAGAGCAGCCAGCGGAAGATGCGCAGGGAACCACTGATGATCCTCAAGGAAAAGGACGCCTATAACGGCACCAATGAGCGCGGTTACTACGGCCACAAGCAGGAGCAGGACGTGGCCTTCCACCTGCGCCGCGAGTTCGGCGACAGCGAGCAGATCCGCATCATCAACGACCTGATCATCGAGCATGGTGGCGAGCGCGCCCAGATCGACCACCTGGTGATCCACCCCTACGGCTTCATCATCATCGAGTCCAAGAGCATCGTCGGCGAGGTTCAGGTCAACGCCGAAGGGGAGTGGTCGAGAAGCTATCAGGGCAAATGGATGGGAATGCCGTCGCCCATTCGCCAGGCGGAGTTGCAAAAGCAGGTCCTCCACCGTCTGATCAGAGCTAATGTGGAGCATCTGCTCGGCAAGATCTTAGGTGTGCAATCGAAAGTAGGCGGCCGTGACTGGCAAACGCTATGCGCCGTTTCCAGTACCGCGATATTGCATCGCGATAAGATGCCGAAATCCGTTGCTCGCAAGGTCGTGAAGACGGAGTTCGTGGCCAAGAAAGTCCGGGATCTTGTGGGTAACATCGTTACGGAGTATCTCAAGGCAAAGCCCCGCTTCTCCTTGCAGGAAATCGAGAACCTCGGCGCCTTTCTTGTGGAACATACCCATGCGCTGCAGGCGGAATCGGAGAAGCCAGCACACGTCACGCCGACTCAGGAGCCAGCCCCTGATGCTGCCCTCGTCAGCGAATCCGTGCCACAAAGCTATGTGGCGACTGATGCCGAGCGTGTTGCCTCAGAGCCCGCTATAGACACGGCAGCCACCACTGAAAAACTGCTGACCTGCAAGCAGTGTGGCGAGGCCGACAACCTGGTCGGCATGTATGGCCAGTACGGTTATTATGTAAAGTGTGGCAGCTGCAGCACCAATACTTCGATGAAACAGCAGTGCCCTGTCTGTGGTTGGAAGAGCATCAAGGTCTCCAAGGACGGCCTGAGCTATACGGCGACATGCCGGAAGTGCGATCACCAGTATCTGGTTTTCCGGCAGAGAGAGGGGGAGGTGTAATGGCGGATATCGACCCAAAGCGGTCATGGTGGGAAAGGCAGTGAGCATGTTCATCGGTGATATGCAGCATGCGTGATGATCTATGTTATACTGCCAAGCTATACTTAATTATAATCTTTTTCAGTAGGTTATGGGATGTACACTGCGCTGTATAACATTGTTGAACGTGTCTTCGCGTTCATTCAATATTAGAGTGTTCCGTCTAATGCCTGTTGTAGCTCCAATCGACTAGGGTTTGTATGAGTATTGAAGAACACAAATACATTAAGCTTTTGGACTATGCGATTGCTCAGCGAAGCTCATATCACATGGTGCCAGGGCATAGAGCGCCATGAACACCAGCGGCGCGACCGCCCCGGCCTCACCGATCCAGGCCTCCAGCGCGGCCACGTCGAAGCGGTCGCGGTAGATCACTGCCAGGGTAATGCCGGCCGCCAGCAGCGCCAGCAGCAGGATGCGCAGCGGGGATTTCATTCGCCCTCCCCCCACTTGCGCCGGTTGATGGCATAGCCGGCGGTGCCGCGGGTGAAGGGGATGCTCAACAGGCCCGGCAGCCAGCTGCACCAGCGGTCCTCGCGGAAGGTGCGAATGCCGATGGTCATGCCCTTGTGGCCGGCGCGCGGCTGATCCCGGTAGGTCCCCAGGAGCCGGTCCCACCAGGGCAGATTGAAGCCGAAGTTGCTGTTGGTCTCGTCGTCCTCGACCGAGTGATGCACCCGGTGCATGTCCGGCGTGACCACGAACCAGCGCAGCACCCTGTCCAGGCCTGCGGGGATGCGGACATTGCCGTGATTGAACATGGAGGTCGCATTGAGCAGCACCTCGAACAGCACCACCGCCAGGATCGGCGGGCCGAGTACGACGATCACGGCGAACTTGATCACCATGGACAGCAGGATCTCCAGCGGATGGAAGCGCAGCCCGGTGGTGACATCATAGTCGAGATCGGCATGGTGCACCCGGTGCAGCCGCCACAGCGCCGGGATGGCGTGGACCATCACGTGCTGCAGCCAGATGAAGAAATCCAGCGCCACCACCGAGACCGGCACCGCCAGCCAGAAGGGAGCAGTGAAGTAATTGAAGATGCCCCAGCCCTGCGCCTGGGCGAAGGCCGCCATGCCCAC
>DATHXP010000380.1:0-4628 GCA_035459605.1 Halomonas sp.
CACGCTGTGGGCCGCCGAGACCCAGGACGCCATGCGACAACCCTGACGCCGCTGCGAGCGCGCGGCGGGCAAATAGCCAGCGCCCGCACCGCTCCGTTATACTATTGCATTCGATATAACACCCCCAACGACCTGTGAGGGTTCAGACATGAGCGACAAGATGAACGTCGAGAGCTTCAACCTGGATCACACCAAGGTGAAGGCCCCCTATATTCGTCTGGCCGACGTCAAGACCGGTGAGCACGGCGACACCATCCACAAGTACGACATGCGCATCTGCCAGCCCAATAAAGACCACATGGACATGCCGGGCCTGCACTCGCTGGAACACCTGATGGCCGAGCTGTCGCGCAACCACTCCGACAGGGTCGTCGATATCAGCCCCATGGGCTGCCAGACCGGCTTTTATATCGCGATGCTCAACTTCGACGACTACGACGGCGTGCAAAGCCTGGTGCAGCGCACTCTGGAAGACGTCCTGGAGGCCAGCGAAGTGCCCGCCTGCAACGAAGTGCAGTGCGGCTGGGCCGCCAGCCACAGCCTCGAGGGCGCCAAGGAGATCGCCCGCGGCTTTCTGGCCAAGCGCGACGAGTGGCATCAAGTATTTGGCGATCAGGCCTGATGCGGCGTATCGGCATCATCGGCGCCATGGCCCAGGAAGTGGCCGCCCTGGCCGCCAGGCTCGAGCAGCCCAGGACGCATGCCCACGCCGGCTCCACCTTTCACCAGGGGCGCCTGCACGGCGTTGAGGTCATGGTGCTGCAGTCCGGGATCGGCAAGGTCAACGCCGCGGTCGGCACCGTCCTGATGCTGGAGACGTTCCAGCCCGACGCCATCATCAACACCGGCTCCGCCGGCGGCTTCGGCGAAGGCCTCGAGATCGGCGATATCGTGGTGTCCAGCGAAGTGCGCCACCACGACGTCGACGCGACAGTGTTCGGCTACGAGCATGGTCAGGTGCCCAGCCTGCCCGCCGCCTTTCGGTCCGATGAGCGGCTGGTAGAGGTGGCGCGCCAGTGCATCCGCGAGCTCGGCGAAGTGCGCGTGGTGGAAGGCCTGATCGCCACCGGCGACGTCTTCATGGCCTGCCCGGAGCTGGTCGCCCGGACCCGGGCGCGCTTCCCCACCATGCTCGCCGCCGACATGGAAGCCGCCGCCATTGCTCAAGTCTGCCACCTGTACGGCTGCCCCTTCGTCGTCACCCGCGCGCTATCCGACATCGCCGGCAGCGACGACAACCACCTCTCCTTCGATACCTTTCTCGAGCGGGCCGCCGAGCACTCCACCCGCATGGTCAGCGCCATGGTCAAGCGCCTCGGCGCAAGCGGATAGAAAACTGCCCAGCCAAGCAGGGTCAGGCCCCGGCGCCAGGCACGCGCTCAACAACGCGCAGGAACCAGGATGCCGCACCACCGCCGGGGTCTGACCCAAGGGGACCACCCGGCCCGGCCTGCGCCAAGCCCCGGCAGCCGTTGGGTATTACTCCTTGACCGCCCACTCCAGGCGCTCGCCGGCGCACAGCGGGACGATGCGCTCATCGCCTGCGTAAGGCAGATCGTCCGGCAGGGTCCAGGGCTCGCGCACCAGGGTGATGGTGTCGGCATTGCGCGGCAGACCGTAAAAATCCGGGCCGGCGTGGCTGGCGAAGTGCTCAAGCTTGTCAATGGCGCCCACGCTGTCGAAGGCGGCGGCATACAGCTCGATGGCGGCAGGCGCGGTGTAGGCGCCGGCGCAGCCGCAGGCATTCTCCTTGGCGCCCCGGGCGTGGGGCGCGCTGTCGGTGCCGAGGAAAAACTTGCCGGAGCCGCTGGCCGCGGCTTCCAGCAGCGCCCGGCGGTGGCTTTCGCGCTTGAGAATTGGCAAACAGTAATAGTGCGGACGAATGCCGCCTACCAGCATGTGATTGCGGTTGTAAAGCAGATGGTGGGCGGTGATGGTCGCCGCCACATTATCTGGCGCATCGGCGACGAAGCGTGCGGCATCGGCGGTGGTAATGTGCTCGAACACCACCTTGAGCGCGGGGTGGCGACTCAGCAGCGGCTTCATCACGCGCTCGATGAATACCGCCTCGCGGTCGAAGATATCGATCTCGGCATCGGTGACCTCACCGTGCACCAGCAGCGGCATCCCGAGTCTTGCCATGGCGCCGATGGCGGCATCGCACAGCGCAATATCGGTGACCCCGGAATCCGAGTTGGTAGTGGCGCCTGCCGGGTATAGCTTCACCGCCTTGACCCGCCCCGAGGCGTGCGCTTCTTCGATCTCCTCCACCGCGGTGTGGTCGGTCAGATACAGCGTCATCAGCGGCTCGAAGCTCACGCCCTGAGGCAGCGCCGCCAGGATTCGCTCACGGTAGGCCAGCGCCTGAGCGGTATTGACCACCGGCGGCATCAGATTCGGCATGATGATGGCGCGCCCCATCTGGCGCGCGCTGGCGGCGGCCACGGCGGCAAGGGCCGCACCATCGCGCAGGTGGAGGTGCCAATCGTCCGGACGTGCAAGAGTAATCGAGTTCACGGCGGGTCCTGTCAGGGCGGTGGATTCGCCAACAGAGTATACCCCATTAGTGCGCTGCCCCGGGCCGCCGAACACTCGTCATGACGTCCACAGTTGCCGTATCATCGCCGCATCAGTCCTGCGTGAGGAAGCCATGCCCAAGGTACGCCAATATGCCGATCTCATCGCCAGCCTGGCCGGTTTGATGTGGCTGGTGCTCTACTGGTCGACGTGGTACGCAGTGTCTGTCGATCGCATCGAGCCCGTGCTGGCCGCTCTGCTGATAGTCGCCACCATTGTGCTGGTCAGCTCCGTCTATCGTCCTGTCAGGGTCATGCTGGGCCGCTATCACGTGCGCAAGCGCCGCACCGAGATGTGGATGCATGTTCTCGCCCTGCCCATCACCCTCGCCTTTCTGCTGGCTGCGGTCATCGACTACCTGTTCTTTACGGTCGAGGGGGCCAACAAGATGCTGCTGTTCAGCATCCTGGCCACCGCCGGCTGGCTGGTGTTCGTGGTTACCCTGCTGTTCAAGCTGGCCGTTCATTCGGTCAAGGGGCAGCGCCAGCAAGACAAAGGCTAAGTCTTGCCGGCGCCAGCGTCTCAGAAGCGGTCCAGGCGGAACGGCTGCATATCAATCTCCGGTGTTTCGCCATCCATCATCTGCCCCAGCAGGCGTCCGGTGGCCGGCCCCAGAGTAAAGCCCTGATGGCCATGACCGAAGGCACACCACAGCCCCTTGTGATGGTTTGCCGGGCCAATCACCGGCTTCATGTCGGGAATACAGGGACGCGCGCCCTTCCACGGCTCCACATCCAGCGGCTCGGCCAGCGGATACAGGGTGCGCGCCTTGGCCTCGGCGGCGGCCAGCTGACGCAGATGCGGCGGCGCATCCAGCTGCTCAAGCTCGGCACCGGTCGTCAGGCGAATACCGGACTTCATCGGCGCCAGCAGATAGCCCACCTCGGCGTCCATGATCCAGTGGTTGAGCCGCGCCCCCGGCTTGCTGCCGTAATGCATATGGTAGCCGCGCTTGGCAAACAGCGGCACCGAATAGCCCAGCGGCTCCAGCCAGCGCTTAGACCAGGGGCCCATGGCCAGCACCACATCGTCGGCGCGCAGCTCGCCCTGATTGGTTGTCACTTTCCAGGCGTCGCCATCCCCGTCGAGGGACTCGACGTCAGCCTGCATGATGCTGCCACCTGCATTTTCGAACGCCTTGGCGTAGGCCAGCACCAGGTCACCGGGACTTTCCACCGTCCAGGAGTTCAGCCAGTGAATGGCGCCGATCAGTGAAGCGTCCAGCGAGGGCTCCATCTCCGCCAGCTCGCGGGAATCCAGCACCCTGAACTCCACGCCGAAGCGGTCGCGGCAGTCCTCGGCCTCCTTGATTCGCTCATCGAATTTAGACTGGGTGCGATACAGCTCCAGCCAGCCTTCACGGCGCACCAGCGACTCGGCGTCGGCGGCCTCGATCATCGCCGCATGGGCGTCCAGCGACATCTGAATCAGCGTGGCCCATTCATTGACGATGGCCTCGTAGCGGCTGCCGCCGGAATTATGCCAGTACTTGAGCAGCGGGACCGCGGCCTTGAACATGCCCTCGATGCGATAGCGAATATCGATCTGGCGATTGGGCAGCACGCGCAGCATGGTGCGCAGATCGCGTGGAAACGCATAGGGCCTCACCGCCTCGCGCTGAATGATGCCGGCATTGCCAAACGACGTCTCGCGCCCCGGCTCGCGGCGATCTATCAGCGTCACCGAATGCCCTCGACGCGCCATGTGCCAAGCTATTGAAACGCCAACCATGCCGGCACCAAGTACCACGATCTCGCGAGCCATCCTGCACCTCCCAAGGTATGAGTAAAACTGCTCTTCGCGAAGCCTCAGCGCATGATACCAGCCTGTCAAGTGGCGCGCTCGGCTGCAGCCCGCAGATATGTCATGCTGCAGGCTATTACGCAGCAAATGAACACACCAGTCACCGACAGCATCCTGACAGCTGCAGCTCACGGAGTAAGCATGCCGCGTTTCAATGACCATCTGACATCACCCGGCCTCGACAACCCCTTCCCCGGCGTGCGCGTGCTGGAGCGCCGCCTGGGCCATGCGATTCCCCATCAGCTAGG
>DATHXP010000381.1:0-3448 GCA_035459605.1 Halomonas sp.
GGCCTCGAGCGCGTGGAATACACCAACCTCACCGGCGGTATTGTCGCCCTGCACCGCGGCATCAAGCTGTGAGGTCACGATGGCGCTGACACCCACCCTGCTGCTGGCCGGCCTGGAAGGCGGCATCAACGCCCTGCTGGCGCGCGACCCGGCTGCCCCGCAGCGCCTGAGACGCCTGGCCGGAAAGAGCATTCTGTTCAGGCTCGAATCGCCCGCGCTGGCGCTGACGATCCACTTTCACGCTCGGGGCCTGGATCTGGTCCGCGAACAAGACGTCAGCGAAGAGGCCCACGACGCCGTCGTCGAGCTGGACTCGGCGACGCTCGCGGCGCTGATTGGCGGCGCCAGCATCGAACAGCTGATGTTCCAGGGCAGGCTGGCGGTGCGCGGACGCACGCAGCTGCTGGAGGCGGTTCGCGACCTGCTGCTGGATCTGGACCTGGACTGGGAAGGCGAGCTGGCCAGCTGGCTGGGCGATCAGCCCGCCCACAGCCTGGCCGAAGGACTGCGCCACCTGGGCCGCTGGGGGCTGCGCACCCAGCGCGAGCTGCGCGCCGATGTATCCGAGTACGTGTTCGAGGAGGCCCGCCTGCTGCCGGGCCGTCATCAGCTCGAGATCCTGCGCGATCACCTGACCGAGCTCGAGATCGCCACCGACCGTCTCGAAGCAAGACTGGCGCGCCTGCAGCGGCGTCTTGCTCAAAGCACGGCAGCCCGCCCGGGGACGACTCAGGCGGAGAGCAGGGCATGATTGCCAGGCTGTTGCGCATCATCTGGGTGACCAGCCGCTACCGCCTGGACACCCTGATCCCCCTGGATCGTCTTCCCTGGTGGCTGCGCGGCCTGCTGTTGCTTGCCCCGTGGCGGCTGATGCCGGTGGGGTCGCTGTCCCGGGGCGAGCGGCTGCGCCTGGCCCTGGAGACGCTGGGACCCATCCACGTCAAGTTCGGCCAGATGCTCTCCACCCGACGCGATCTGCTGCCACCGGACATCGCCGACGAGCTCGTACGCCTGCAGGATCAGGTGCCGCCGTTTCCCGGCGTTGAGGCCAGGGCGCTGGTCGAGCGTGAGCTGCAGATGAGCATCGATGACGCCTTCGCCCAGTTCGACGTCGAGGCCCTGGCCTCCGCCTCGGTGGCCCAGGTGCACGGCGCACGCCTGCACAGCGGCGAAGAGGTCGTGGTCAAGATCATTCGCCCCGGCATCAGCAGGGTCATGCGCCAGGACATGGCGCTGCTTTACCGTATCGCTTATCTGCTGGAGCGCGTGCCCGAGGCCAGGCGCCTGCATCCGGTGGCCGTGGTCCGCGACTATGAAGCGACGCTGTTCGACGAGCTGGACCTGACCAAGGAAGCCGCCAACACCTCGCAGCTCAAGCGCAACTTCAAGGCATCGCCGCTGCTGCACGTCCCGGCCATCCACTGGCCGCTGACCCGGCGCGGGGTGATGGTGCAGGAGCGCATCCATGGCGTGCCCGTGGCGGACGTCGCGGCGCTCGACGCCCAGGGCACCGACCTGAAGAAGCTTGCCGAGCGCGGCGTGGAAATCTTCTTCACCCAGGTGTTTCGCGACAATTTCTTCCACGCCGACATGCACCCGGGCAACATCTTCGTCTCCCACGACAACCCGGCCAGCCCGCAATATATCGCCATCGACTGCGGCATCGTCGGCAGCCTCACCCGGGAGGACCAGGACTACCTGGCGCGCAACCTGCTGGCCTTCTTCCAGCAGGACTATTACGAGGTGGCGGTGCTGCACATCGAGTCCGGCTGGGTCGGCGAGGACACCCGCGCCAACGAATTTGCCGCCGCTGTGCGTGCGGTCTGCGAGCCGATTCTGGAAAAACCGCTCAAGGACATTTCCTTTGGCCAGGTGCTGCTGGGGCTGTTTCAGACGGCGCGACGCTTTAACATGGAAGTCCAGCCCCAGCTGGTCCTGCTGCAGAAGACCCTGCTCAATATCGAAGGGCTGGGCCGTCAGCTGTACCCGGACCTGGATCTGTGGAGCACCGCTCGCCCCTATCTCGAGCGCTGGATGAAGGAGCGCGCCGGGCTCCACAGCCTGTGGAAGTCGCTGAAGCACCAGGCGCCGGAGCTCTCGCACCGGCTGCCGGAGCTGCCGGTGCTGGCGCATCAGGCGCTGCTGCGCGCCGAGCACAGCCATCTGCAGCAGCAGCGCCAGACCGAGTCCATCCAGCGCATCGATCGCCAGCTGACCCGCCGCGGTCGGCGCGGCAGCCGCTTCCAGCGGATCGGCCTGGTGATCATCGCCCTGGCACTTGCCTGGCAGCCGCTTGTCCAATGGGTTGACGACCAGCCGTGGACGGTGCTGGGCGCCGCGGCGCTGGGCGTCGCACTGCTGATCTGGAATTGACCGACCTGGAATTGAGAAGGACGCCGAAAAATGACGCCACCCCACTGGAATTTCTCCCCATGAGCGATATTCTCGACAGACTGCACGAGGTGCTCGAACAGCGCCGCCAGGCGGCCCCCGATGACTCCTACGTGGCCAGCCTGCACCGCAAGGGGCTCAACAAAATCCTCGAGAAGGTCGGCGAGGAAGCCACCGAAACCCTGCTGGCCGCCAAGGACGCCGAACACGGCGACGCGGCAAGCCATCAGGCGCTGATCGCAGAAACCGCCGACCTGTGGTTCCATAGTCTGGTAATGCTCTCGCATCTGGGGCTGGATCATCAGCAGGTCCTGGCAGAACTGGCCCGACGCTTCGGCATCTCGGGACACGATGAAAAAGCCGCAAGGCGGTAAACCGAACGGTCCAACGGACCCGAAATTGAGGACGTCTCCATGTTAGGTGGTATCAGTATCTGGCAACTGCTCATCGTACTCGGCATCATCATTTTAATCTTCGGCACCAAGAAGCTGCGCAACGTGGGCGGCGATCTGGGCGGTGCCGTCAAGGGGTTCAAGAAAGCCATGAGCGATGAGGAAAAAAGCGACGACGCATCGTCCGACAAGCCCCAGGCTCGCGTCACCCAGAATGACGACGGCAACACCTATGACGCGACCGCCGAGCGCAAGCCCGAAGAGCAGGAAGAGCGCAAGTAAGCCGCCATGTTTGATATCGGCTTTCTCGAACTCCTGTTCATCGGCGTGGTTGGGCTGCTGGTGCTGGGTCCGGAGCGGCTGCCCAGGGCGGCGCGTACGGCCGGCATGTGGATTGGACGGCTCAAGCGCAGCGTCTCGGGCATTCAGCGCGAGATCAACGAGCAGCTCAAGACCGAGGAGCTGCGTCAAACGCTCAGCGACCAGCAGAAGTCGCTCGACGAGGGCATCAAGCGCGTGAACCGCGAGGTAGAGGGCATCGCCGACGACGGCCGAAAGATGGTCGACGGCCTTGACCCCAGCGCCGCTGACAGCGCTTCGCCCGGCCCCGAGCAGCGTCTTGACCAGGCGCTCTCCAAGGCGCGCCAGCCCGCGCCCGAGGCAGG
>DATHXP010000382.1:0-4603 GCA_035459605.1 Halomonas sp.
GCCACCTTCGACGCGGCGCTGGCCAAGGCGCTGGGGCTGGCGCCGGGCGTGCTGTTCTACGCGCTGCTGCTGCTCACCAGCGGCACCGCCGTGGCGGCCTTCGACGCCGTGGGCGCGGTGCTGTTCGTGGCCTTCGTCATCGTGCCGCCGTCGACCGCCTACCTGCTCACCGACCGGCTGTGGCTGATCTTCGTGTTGGGCAGCGTGGCGTCGATCATTGCCAGCGTTTCCGGCTACTACCTGGCGCTGGTCTGGAACGTCTCCATCGGCGGGATGATGGCGGTGATGACCGGCGTATTGCTGACCTTCGCTTTTCTACTGGGGCCGCGCTACGGACTGTTCGCCCAGTGGCTGCGGCGCCGCGCCCAGCGCCGGCTCAACGAGGTGCGCACCCTGGCGGTGCATCTTTACAACCATGAAGACGAGCCGCGTCAGGCGGTGGAAAACGTCACCCGCGCGCTGCGCGAGCACCTGATGTGGGACGCCGCCCGCGCCCGCCGCGTGGTGGAGCGCGGCTGCCGCGACCGGCTGATGGTGCGCGACGGCGAAGCGCTGCAGCTCACCGAAAGCGGGCGCGGGCTGGCCCGCGAGATACTGGAGCCGACGCGTTAGGGGAGCGCTAGCCGCGCATGAGACGCGGCAGATAGGTGGCAATTTCGGGAAACACCGAGATCAGCACGATGGCGATCAGCATCAGCAGAAAGAAGGGCGCGGTGGCGCGGGTGATCGCTACGATGTCGCGCCCGGTCAGGCTCTGGATCACGAACAGGTTGAAGCCCACCGGCGGGGTGATCTGCGACATCTCCACCACGATCACCAGATAGATGCCGAACCAGATCAGATCGAAGCCGGCGGTCTCGATCACCGGCATGATGATCGAGGTGACCAGCAGGATCAGCGAGATGCCGTCCAGGAAGCAGCCCAGCACCAGCAGGAACAGCGTCAGCACCACCAGCAGCCAGGCCGGCGACAGCCCCATGGCGCCGATCGCGGCGGCCAGGTCCATGGGCAGCCGCGTGAAGCTCATGGCCGACGACAGAAACGACGCCCCGGCGATGATGAAGGCGATCATGCACGAGGTGCGCACCGCGGCGAACAGCGCCTCCTTGAAAATGGCGACGTTGAAGTGGCCGTTGATCCGCGCGATCAGCATCGACAGCAGCACGCCGGAGGCGGCCGCCTCGGTGGGCGAGGCCAGCCCGCCGTAGATGCTGCCCAGGATGCCGCCGATCAGCGCCAGCAGCGGAATCAGCTGCAGGCTGCCGCGCAGCTTCTGGGCCAGCGGCATGCTGGGTTCCTGCTCGCCGCTGCCGCCGCGGCGATTGCCCACCAGCAGCGACCAGCCGATCACGTAGGCCATGAACAGGCCGAGCAGCAGCGTGCCCGGGCCGACCCCGGCGATGAACAGCCGCGAGATCGACTGCTCCGTAACCACGCCGTAGACGATCATCATGATCGACGGCGGAATCAAAAGGCCCAGCGTCGAGGCGCTGGCCAGGGTGCCGATGGCCAGGCGCTCGTCGTAGCCGCGCTTTTTCAGCTCGGGCAGGGTCATCTTGCCCACCGTGGCGCAGGTGGCGGCCGACGAGCCGCACACGGCGGCGAACAGGCCGCTGCCGATGATGTTGGAGTGCAGCAGGCGTCCGGGAAGGCGCCTGAGCCACGGCGACAGCGCCTGGAACATGTTGTTGGCCAGCCCCGAGCGGAACAGCACCTCGCCCATCCAGATGAACATCGGCAGGGCGGTGAGATCCCAGCCGTAGCTGGCGCCCCAGAAGTCCGAGGCCAGCACCGGGCCGGCGGGCAGCGGGAAAAACAGCGTCAGCACGATCCAGCCGGTGCCCAGCAGGGCATAGGCGATCCATACGCCGCTGCCGAGCAGCACGGCCAGGGCCAGCAGGGTCACGAGGCTGATGGTGAGCACGGCGGTTCCTTTGTCCCGATGATCCAGGTTGACAGCGCTGCGGTGCGGCAGCTGCGGCTAGCGGCTCGTTTCTTCCGTCTCTATTTCTTCCTCGGGCCTGTCGTCGTCGGGCGGCCGGTAGCTTGAAGGCGCGGTAAGGGCCGTGTGCGCCGTTGTCCACAGCGCCTCCAGCAGCGCCAGACTCATCAGGGCCATGCCGATCAGCAGCGCCAGCTGGGGAATCCACAGCGGAATCGCCAGCATGCCGGAGGAGACGTCGCCATAGGAGAGGCTTTCGCCAATCAGCTCCCACAGCGACCCGCACAGCAGCAGGTTCAGGGCCAGCGCGACGACCAGGCACCCGGTCTCGGTGAAGGCTCGGATACGCACGGGCAGGCGCTGAATCAGCAGCGACATGCGGATGTGGGCGTGGTGCGTGAAGGTGTAGGCCGTGCCGAGAAAGGATGCGCCCACCAGCAGAAAGGCGGCCAGCTCCGACACGCCGCCGATCTCGAGCCCCAGGCGCGCGCCGCCGAACAGCACCAGCATGGCGTCGAGCAGGCGAAACAGCACCTGAATCGAGACCAGCCCGCAGATCGCGATCATGCACGCCGCCGCCCCCCAGCCGCCCAGGCGATACAGCGGCGTCAGGCGAAAGCGCAGCGTGGCCTCCTGGTCGGCTGGGTTCGCGGGGTCCGTGGCGGGCCTTTTCATTGTCGTTACTGCTGAGCTGCGCGGTAGTCGTCGATCAGCGCCTTGGTCTGCTCGTCGGCGCGGTTCTGCCAGTCTTCATAGAGCTTGTCGCCGGCGGCCTGGAGCGCGTCGGCCACGGCATCGTTGGGCGTGGTGACGCTCATGCCGTGCTCCTGGAGCGCCGCGGTGCTCTCGGCGGCATCGGCCTTGCTGGCTTCCCAGCCGCGCTCTTCGGCCCGGGCGGCGGCGTCGAGCAGCGCCTGCCGGGTGGCGTCATCCAGGGCGTCGAAGGCGCGCTGATTGACGAAAATGAGGTTCTTGGGAATCCACAGGTTGGCATCGCTGAAGTTCGAGACATACTCCCAGGCGGCCATCGCCTCGCCGGTGGATACCGAGGTGATCATGGCGTCCACCCGGCCGGTCGAGAAGGCGGTGGGGATGTCGGACTCCTCGGTCTCGGTGGGCAGGCCGCCGAGGTTCTCGGTCAGGCGCTGGGTGTTGATGTTGGGGGCACGCACGCGCAGACCCTTGAACTGGGAGGGGTCGTTGAGCTCGAAGTCGGTATAGATGCCCTGGGCCGGCCAGGCCACCGCGTACAGCGGCAGCATGCCCTGCTCGGCAAACAGCTCGGTAATCACCGGCTTGCTGGCCTGCCACAGCGCATAGGCCTCGTCGTAGCTGCCGGCGAGCCCGGGCAGGGTATCGAGCTCAAAGACCGGCGACTCGTTGGACAGCACCGACAGGAAGATCTCGCCGGCCTGGATGGAGCCGCGGCGCACCGACGGCTTGATCTCGCCGTGGCTGATCAGCGAGCCGCCCGAATGCACGGTGATATTGAGCTCGCCGTCGGTGGCCTCGCGAACGTCGTCGGCGAACTGCTTGGTGTTGACGGTGTGAAAGCTGGCGTCGCCGTAGGGGCTGGCCAGGTTCCACTCCACGGCCTGGGCCGAGCCCGCTGCGCCTAGCAAAGCAAGCGTCGTCGCAATGGCAAGAGGTGTGCGTGTAAGGGTCATGATGGCATCCTTTTGTTGTGGTTGTTGAAAGCCTTGCCCGGTCAGGCGTTGAAGGTCAAACCTTGTGGCGCTGCCGCGCCGCCTACTGCTTGCGGAACAGCTGGCTGTCGCGGTCCTTGAAGGCCTTGAACTCCAGGGCGTTGCCCGACGGGTCCTTGAAGAACATGGTGGCCTGCTCGCCGGGCTGGCCCTTGAAGCGAACGTAGGGCTCGATCTCGAACTCGACGCCGTGCGCCCTGAGCCTGTCGGCCAGCGCCTGCCAGGCGTCCATCTCCAGCACCACGCCGAAGTGCGGCACCGGCACCCCCTGTCCATCGACGGGATTTTTTACAGCGCTGTCGCCGGCATTTTCAAGCGCCGGGTTCAGATGGCAGACGAACTGGTGGCCATAGAGGTCGAAGTCGACCCAGGCGTCCGCGCTGCGCCCTTCCGGGCAGCCGAGCAGCTCGCCGTAGAAACGGCGCGCGGCGTCGAGGTCGTGAACCTGAACGGCAAGATGAAACGGATCGCTGACGGCCATGGCAGCCTCCTGCAGTAAAATGGATGGGTTAGCCTGGCTGTGATTGTTCGCCGCCGCTGGCCAGACGTCAACAGGCGCGATGCGCCCTTGCAAGACTGTCCCAGTTAGCCTCAATCACCCAGGTTGAGCCGTCGACAGGTCTGCGAGGGGGCGCTATGAATCCGTCCCTGGACGCTACCTACGCCATCCATGGCGTAGGACCCCCTCTTCGACCTGTCCCCGGCTCCTCTGAACATATCCAACTAGGACTGCCCTGTGTGCCCTTGCCGTGGACTGGCATTAGCGCGCAATTGGCGTCACGCTGATAGGTCAGGCGGATGTTAACGAACTCTCGAGATCAGGACGGACAGTCATGACAATCCCTTTGCTGAACTGTGACGTGGGCGAAAGCTTTGGCGCCTGGACCATGGGCCGCGACCAGGACGTCATGGCCCATATCGACTGTGCCAATATCGCCTGCGGTTTTCATGCCGG
>DATHXP010000383.1:0-3046 GCA_035459605.1 Halomonas sp.
GCAGCGCGGCGATCTTGAGGTGGCGCTGGACGTGTGGGAGCACGAGCCGGGCATCGACCCCGCGCTGCATGAGCGGGTCGCGCTGGCCACTCCGCACGTGGCCGGCTACAGCCTGGATGGCAAGCTGCGCGGTACCCACGGGATCTACTGCGCCCTGTGCCGGCGCCTGGGGCTGCCCGCTCGGGTCACGCTGGCGTCGCTGCTGCCGCCACCGCCGCTCGCCGAGCTCAGGCTCTCGGCACGCCTGGAGCCCGAAGACGCGCTGAGGCTGTGCATGCGCGCCGTCTACGATGTGCGCCGCGACCACGACGCCCTGGCGCTGGCCGCGCGTACTCTGGGCATGGCGGCGGGCTTCGATGCCTGCCGCGCCAGCTATCCCCTGCGCCGCGAGTTTTCGACGCTTGGCGTGCGCCTCGAGGGCGAAGCCGGCGCGCTTGCCGCACCGCTGGCGGCCGCCGGCTTTCGTGTCGCTGCGCATTAAGCAGCGCCTGCAGCTGCAATAGCCCCGGGATTATCCGGCGACCGGTTGACATGGCAGGAAAACTGTGCTGACCTGACTTGACAGGCCCGCTACGATGTGGTCGTCATGAACGGTATCAGGCGCAAGTTGCTGGCCGAGTTCGTAGGCACGGCGCTGCTGGTGCTGTTTGGCGCCGGTTCAATTGTCGCCACCCTGACGGTTGATCCGCAGCTGACCTATGCGGGTCTCGGTTTCATTGCCGTTGCGTTCAGCATCGTGGTGGCTGCGGTGGTTTACATTTGCGGCCCTATTTCCGGGGCGCACATCAACCCGGCCGTTACCGTCGCGCTGGCCGTGCGGCACCGCTTTCCGTGGTCGAACGTTATTCCCTACATCATCGTGCAGCTGCTCGGCGGAGTCGCCGGCGCACTTCTCATCATAGCAATTTTCGGTCCGCACTCCGTCGACTTCAGGGTCGGTGCCACGGCCCTGGCCGATGGGACAAGCTACCTACAGGGCATGCTGGCCGAGGGGCTGGGAACCTTCATATTACTGCTGACTGTCATGGCGCTCGCCGTGGACGAGCGTGCGCCGGCTGGCTGGGCCGGGGCCATGATCGGCCTTGCCGTTGGTCTGGAAATCCTGCTTATCGGCCCGTTGACCGGCGGCTCGGTCAATCCGGCGCGTACCTTTGGCCCCTACGTGGCGACTACGCTCTACGGGGGTGGGGTACCGTGGCTGCAGATGACGGTCTATGTCGTCGGACCGGTTGCTGGTGCGGTGGCTGCGGCGTGGCTGTACGACGGTATGGCGTCATCGGTAGATGACAAGGAGGGCTAGCGGCGAGAGACAAGCAGAGGTTACGAACCGAAGTGTGTCCGGCTGACTGCAACCAGAGAGGTAGACATCATGTCAGGTAACAGAATTGTCGTATACAAGGGTCCGCAACACGTCGAAGTCGAAAGCATCGACTATCCGAAGCTCGAGATTCCGCCCGACGTGGCCAAGCGCCTCGGAATCGGTCGCAAGGCCCCGCATGCTGTCATCATGAAGATTATTGCCACCAACATCTGCGGCAGCGACCAGCACATGGTCCGCGGGCGCACCACGGCGCCGATCGGGCAGACGCTGGGCCACGAGATCACCGGCGAGGTGATCGAGGTTGGCGAGGATGTCATGTTCATCAAGAAAGGCGATATCTGCTCGGCGCCGTTCAACATCGCCTGCGGCCGCTGCCGCATGTGCGATGAAAGGCAAACAGGCGTCTGCCTGAACGTGAACTCCGACCCGGCCCGTTACGGCGCCGCGTACGGCTATGTCGACATGGGCGGCTGGCTGGGCGGGCAGGCCGAATATGTGATGATCCCGTATGCCGACTTCAATTTGCTCAAGTTCCCCGATCGCGACCAGGCGTTGGAAAAGATCATGGATCTGACCATGCTCTCGGACATCTTCCCGACCGGATACCACGGCGCGACCATGGCGGGTGTGACGACCGGGTCCACGGTCTATGTCGCCGGTGCCGGCCCGGTTGGCCTGGCGGCGGCGTATTCATGCCACATCCTGGGCGCGGCGACGGTCATCGTCGGTGATATGAATGCCGAGCGGTTGGAGCAGGCGCGCAGCTTTGGCTGCGAGACGGTAGACCTCAGCACCGGCAACAAACTCCCCGATATGATCGAGCAGATTCTCGGCGTGCCCGAGGTCGACGCCGCCGTCGATGCCGTCGGCTTCGAGGCCAGGGGGCACGGTGCCGGGGCTGACGAAGCGCCGGCGACGGTGCTGAACGATATGATGACGGTGACCACGGCCGGCGGCCAGATCGGCATCCCGGGGCTGTACGTGACCGGTGATCCGGGCGCCGTGGACGAGAACGCCAAGATCGGCCAGATCGGCATCCGTTTCGGCCTCGGCTGGGCCAAGTCGCACTATTTCGTTACCGGTCAGTGTCCGGTCAAGCGCTACAACCGCAAGCTGATGAACCTGATCCTGGCCGACAAGGCGCACATTGCCAAGGCGGTGAACGCGACCAAGATCACGCTGGACGACGCCCCGCGCGGCTATGCCGAGTTTGACAAGGGAGCGGCGCGCAAGTACGTCATCGACCCCCATGGGCTGATTCCAGATTGAGGGTCGCGTGTTGAGCCGCTAGCGGACGTGATGCTGCCGGGCGACACAGGTGTAGATGCGCTAGGGTGATCGCAGTTAGGCACGACGAGGAGCGTCGGGAACAGGTCGAAAGAGGGGGTTCTACGCCATGGATGGCGTAGGAAGCGCCCAGGGACGGGTTTACAGCGCCCCCTCGTCGACCTGTTGCCGGATCAGCTCCGAGTCACAAGATCAACTGCAAGAGCCCTGGATACGCCGCCCGGCAGGCTGAGTCAGCTGGTGGGCACTGGCTGGTCCTGGTTCAAATTTTCCCGGCCAGGCTGAAGCGCCGAGCGTCAATCACTGGCGGTAGCTGGCCTCCTTCAGGGCGCGAATGCGCTCGTCCAGCGGCGGGTGGCTGGCAAACAGCTTTTCCATCAGCTTGCGGGTCTGGCCGGTGGTAATGGCGAAGGCGGTCAGGGTGTCGGGCATCTCATC
>DATHXP010000384.1:0-2929 GCA_035459605.1 Halomonas sp.
CGGCAACATGGAGGTCCACCTGGACCGCAGGCTGGCCGAGCGGCGCGTGTATCCGGCGGTGAATATCCGCCGCTCCGGGACGCGGCGCGAGGATCTGATCGCCTCCGAGGAGGAGATGCAGCGCATGTGGATTCTGCGCAAGCTGCTCAATCCGATGGATGACACCGCGGCCACCGAGTTTTTGATCGATCGCTTGAAAGACACCAAGACGAATCTGGAGTTCTTTGAAGCCATGAAGCGGCGCTAAAAAGCAGCATATAACCTACTGCGCTCTACATCTCGGGCTCGGGCGGTGCGCGGAATCCTCACATACGTCATGTATGCTCCGGTTCCTGTGCTCCGGCCGAGCCCGACCTGTATTCGCTCGTGACGGTTCTACGCTGCTTTTCTATTAATTCGGCAATCAAACAGTTCATCCTGACCTCTTTGATTATCGCCAGCGCACCACGGGCGCAGATGTGTGAATCTGCTGGTGCTGCGCTGTCTCGCGCCGGTCTTCGACCGGCGGCGGTACCTCCCTGTACCGCTATTAACCCGACATGAATGTTTGCCGGGTTAATATTAATTCGGCAATCAAACAGTTCATCCTGACCTCTTTGATTATCGCCAGCGCAACACGAGGGCAGATGCTATGCTGCCCCTTTTTGTCTTTCGGGAAATGGGAAATCGAGTGAAATACAAGGATCTGCGCGACTTTATCGCGGCGCTGGAAGCGCAGGGAGAGCTTGTGCGCGTCACCGCCGAGGTGGACCCTTACCTCGAGATCACCGAGATCTGCGACCGCACGCTGCGCGCCGGCGGCCCTGCGCTGCTGTTCGAAAACGTCAAGGGCCACGACATGGCGCTGCTGGGCAACCTGTTCGGCACGCCCAAGCGGGTGGCGCTGGGCATGGGTCAGGAGTCGGTCGAGGCGCTGCGCGAGGTGGGCGAGCTGCTGGCGTTCCTCAAGGAGCCCGAGCCGCCCAAGGGGTTTCGCGATGCCGTGGACAAGCTGCCGATCTATCGGCAGGTGATGCGCATGAGCCCCAAGATGCTGCGCCGCGCGCCGGTGCAGGAGGTGGTGCTGGAGGGCGATGCGGTCGATCTCGACCGGCTGCCCATCCAGCACTGCTGGCCCGGTGACGCCGCGCCGCTGGTCACCTGGCCGCTGGTGGTCACCCGCGGTCCGCACAAGAAGCGCCAGAATCTGGGCATCTATCGCCAGCAGAA
The DNA here is from genome assembly GCA_035459605.1 of Halomonas sp. Taxonomy (GTDB): domain Bacteria; phylum Pseudomonadota; class Gammaproteobacteria; order Pseudomonadales; family Halomonadaceae; genus Halomonas. The sequence continues at coordinate 1,210 of DATHXP010000384.1, forward strand.
GCTGGCCAGAAACCGCCTGATCATGCGCTGGCTGTCGCACCGCGGCGGAGCGCTGGACTACCAGGAGTTCCGCCGCCTGCACCCCGAGGCGCCCTATCCGGTAGCCGTGGCGCTGGGCGCCGACCCGGCGACCATTCTCGGCGCCGTGACGCCGGTGCCGGACAGCCTCTCCGAGTATGCGTTTGCCGGGCTCTTGAGAGGCTCGCGCACCGAGCTGGTGCGCTGCGGGCATGCGGACCTGGACGTGCCGGCGTCGGCCGAGATCATCCTCGAGGGCTTTATCTACCCGGACGATACCGCCCCCGAAGGCCCTTTTGGCGATCACACCGGCTACTACAACGAGGTCGAAGAGTTTCCGGTGTTCACCGTGACGCGCATGACCATGCGTCGCGATGCCATCTATCACTCCACCTATACCGGGCGACCGCCCGACGAGCCGGCGGTGCTGGGGCTGGCGCTCAACGAAGTGTTCGTGCCGATCCTGCGGCGCCAGTTCCCCGAGATCGTCGATTTCTATCTGCCGCCGGAGGGCTGCTCCTATCGCATGGCCGTGGTGACCATGAAGAAGCAGTATCCCGGCCATGCCAAGCGGGTGATGATGGGCGTGTGGAGCTTTCTGCGCCAGTTCATGTATACCAAGTTCGTGGTGGTGTGCGACGACGACATCGATGCGCGGGACTGGAAGGATGTGATCTGGGCCATCACGACCCGCATGGACCCGGCCCGGGACACCGTGCTGGTGGAGCACACGCCGATCGACTATCTGGACTTCGCCTCGCCCACGGCGGGCCTTGGCTCCAAGCTGGGCATGGACGCCACCGGCAAGTGGCCCGGCGAGACTGACCGCGAGTGGGGCGAGCCCATCGAAATGGACGCGGCGATCAAGACGCAGGTGACGCAGCGCTGGGACGAGCTGGGGATTGATCTCGATCACATCGCGAGCGGCAGGAGGCATCCATGAGTTCACGCACCCTGACCTGCCGGGTCGCCGCGGTAGAAGACTTGACCCCCGATGTGCTGGGCGTGCGCCTGGAAGGGCGCGCCGAGGCCATGCGCCATGAGGCGGGCCAGTATCTGGAGCTTCGGCTTGACGACGAAACCTGGATTCCGTTTTCGATTGCCAATGCGCCGCGCGGCGATGGCGTTCTTGAGCTGCACATTCAGCACTGGCCGGAGCGCAGCAATACGGCGCGCCTGCGCGAGCTGCTGGTAGAGGCTCGGCAGCTCACGCTGCGTCTGCCCAGCGGCGACTGCATGCTCGACCCCGACAGCCGCCGCCCGCTGCTGCTGGTGGGGGCAGGCACCGGCTTTGCCCAGATGAAGGCGCTTGCCGAGGCGGCGCTGCGCGTCGATACCGAGCGCTCCATCCAGCTGTGGTGGGCGGCCCGCGAGCGGCGCGACCTGTATCTGGAGTCGCTGCCCCGCAAGTGGGCCGCCCGATACCCCGGCGTGCATTTCCACGGGGTCAGCGAGCTTGGCATGGGTACCGACTTCGATGGCGAGAAGGTGACGGGGCATCACGGCCGCATCGATCAGGTGCTGGCCAGCCGGCTGAGCGATGTCTCGACGCACGACGTCTATCTGTGCGGCTCGCCGGGCATGGTTTACGCCTGCGTGGACGTGCTGGCGTCGCTGGGCCTTCGCTCCAGCCGGGTGTTCTCCGATGTGTTTGCCTATGCGCCGCGCTATCCGCTGGTGCCGGTGGTCGGCAGCCTGGTAA
>DATHXP010000385.1:0-2254 GCA_035459605.1 Halomonas sp.
TTCCCGAGGCGTCCGGATGATCCGGGCAGGAGCTGCCTAGTCTGCGGGAGGGTTTTTCTCGAACTCCATGTCGGCCAGTGCGGCGGCCATGGCCTCCTGCCATTCGCCTTTGGTAATTCGCCAATACGCCAGTTCCGCCCGATCAGGAGAGTCTGCAGCTGCCGCATCGCGCAGCTTTTTTTCCGTGCTTTTCTCATAGCAGTACTGAGCAAACGCCCGGGTTCTTTCATTATTCAGCTGATCGATTACCGACGGTGTCATATAAATACCTCTGTCCTTCTGGACTGTTGCAGTTTGCTTGACCAGCGTCCCGCTGGGACCTCTGCCGACGCCGTCACGCAACGGAGCGCTTCACCGTAAGCTTATGGCAACCCTCTCGATTGACTAGCGATAGGCACTGCAGGTTCACCAGCCCTGCGAAACTTTGCTGAAGAAAGTCCCTGGCGTTCGCCAAGAGCTATCGTCAGCGTCAGCCCCTACCGTTATATTAGCCCGGGTCCGGCGACGCGCCCTGGGCGCTGATGTCTCTTTCAGGATCGGCCACCTCGGCCTCGCCGGGGCGCCGCCCGCTGGCATCGCGCATCTCGGCGCCGTCGCCGGTGCCATCCAGACGGCCGCCGGCCATGCCTTCCATGCCGATGCTGATACGCGGCACGCCCAGGTCGACAGACTGTTCTTCCATGCGCCGCTTGAGCTGCAGATTGAAGGCGCGCATCACGTCCCACTGCATTTCCGGCGAGGTGCGAAAGCGCATCCGCAGGATGGCGCAGCCGTCCTCGAAGGCGTGGATGCCCTGCATTTCCAGCGGCGACCAGATGTGGTGGCGCATCATCGGGTCCTGGCGCAGCGCCAGGGCGTTTTCCTGCATCAGCTGGATGGCATCGTCGATCTTCATGTCGTAGGGAATACGAATCTTCATCAGCGCGATGCCAAACTGACGCGACATGTTATGAATGGACTCAATGCGGCTAAAGGTGATGATGTGCACGATGCCGTCCAGGTCGCGCAACCGCACGGTGCGCAGGGTCAGCCCTTCAACGCTGCCCATGTGGTCATTGATTTCTACAAAGTCCTCTACCGCCAGCGAGTCCTCGACCACGATGAAGATGCCGGTGATCAAGTCCTGGACCAGCGTCTGGGCGCCAAAGCCCAGCGCCAGGCCGATGACACCGGCACCGGCCAGCAGGGGCGTCACGTTGACGCCGAGATTGGCCAGGCCAACGATGGAGGCAATGGTCACGATGGTGATGAAGATGATGTTGCGAATCATCGGCTTGATGGTCTGGGCACGCGCCAGGTTGACGCGCCGGCCCCGGGTGCTGGCCGAAGCCATCAGCGCACGCTCAATGGCCGTATCGGCAAAAATCCAGGCCAGCCAGGCGATCAGCACGGTAAAACCAATGGCCATTAGAGCCTGGCCGATTCGCGCGCTGGCCACGCCCTGCTGACCGATGCCGACCAGCGACCCGCCCCACACCTGCATGAACAGCTCACCAAAGGCAAACCAGGCCATCACGCGGCCGAGGACATAGCCAAACCGCTCCAGGCGCCGACGGTATTCGCTACGCCGTCGCCCTCGGCGACTGCCGCGCTCGGCGTGGCGACGTGTCAGCCCCACGATGACCAGCGTCAATACCAGCAGCGCAGCCGAAACAATCGAACGGGCCAGCGCCGCGCCCACATCGCCGCCGGAGATGAAGATCGCCACCAGCGAGCCGCCCACCAGCAGCAGCGCCGGCACATGCCAGAGCCCGCCCAGCACGCGCACCACTTCGACCACGCCTCCTTTGTCCCGCCGGTAATGGTAGGGGCGATTGCAAATCAGATGACGCACCGGGCGCTTGAAACGAATGATGAAGCGAATGCTGAGAATCGCCGCCAGGATGTTGGCCAGCACCGACAGCAAGTTTGACAGATCATCACCGACAAGCTCGATGATGCGAGACGTATCCAGCGCATCGCCCAGGGCGATGAGGGCGCCGATCATAAACAGCGACCGCAGGCTATCGCGGTGCAGTATCTGCACGGCCGTGAAGCGGTGGCCCGTGGTGAATACCGAAATCACCGTCTCCACGACGACCGACAGCACCCGCCCGCACAGCGCCACATAGGCAATTACCAGGGCGACGATGCGCCCGGTACTTTCCGGCACCAGCTGGGCGATACCCAGAATCACGGCAAACGACAGGGCCCAGGGCAGCAGCCGACGCAAAAAATGAAACACCATCAAGCCGCCGCGAGGCTCACGCGGCAG
>DATHXP010000386.1:0-3418 GCA_035459605.1 Halomonas sp.
CTGGGCGATGAAAAAACAGGAGAAGCATGATGACGGATCGCTATGCGGTGTTCGGCCACCCCGTGGAGCATTCGAGGTCGCCGTTCATCCACGCCGCCTTCGCCGAGCAGACCAGCCAGGATCTGACCTACCGGGCCATCGAGGCGCCGCTCGACGACTTCGCCGGCGCCTGGCGCGAATTCGTGGCCCAGGGCGGGCGCGGCGCCAACGTGACCGTGCCCTTCAAGGAAGACGCCCACCGGCTGTGCGACCGAATCAGCGACCGGGCCCGGCGCGCTGGCGCGGTGAACACCCTGATACTGGCCGACGACGGCGCCACCCACGGCGATAATACCGACGGCGTGGGCCTGGTGGCCGATCTCAGGCGCAACGAGGTGCGCCTCCAAGGCGCGCGAATTCTGCTGCTGGGCGCCGGCGGCGCGGTGCGCGGCGTGCTGGAGCCGCTGCTGGCCGAGGCGCCGGCCTCTTTGCAGCTGGCCAACCGCACGGCCGCCAAGGCCGAGGCGCTGGCCGAGGATTTCAGCGATCTTGGCAGCGTCAGCGGCGGCGGCTTCGAGGCCGTTGAGGGGCGCTTTGACCTGGTGATCAACGGCACCAGCGCCAGCCTGGCCGGTGACCTGCCGCCACTGCCCGATACGCTGTTTGCCCAGGGCGGCGTGGCCTACGATATGATGTACGCCGCCGAGCCCACGGTGTTTCTGGCCTGGGCCGAAGCGCGCGGCGCGCGCACCGTCGACGGCCTGGGCATGCTGGTGGGCCAGGCGGCCGAGTCCTTCTTCCTGTGGCGTGGAAAGCGTCCCGACGTTGAGCCGGTGCTGGCCGCGCTGCGTCAGCAGCTGTCTTGAGTCGCTGCTCAGCGCCGCTTGACGTACAGTCCTGCGAGGCACAGCGCCAGGCCGAGCAGCGACAGCAGCATGCCGCCGTTGACCAGCCAGGGGCTGCGCTCGATCCAAGGCACAAAAGGCTGCGGCGTAGCGCGACATACGCTGTCCAGGTAGTCCCAGTGGCCCTGCTGGTTCAACAGGCAGTCGCGCACGCCGTTGAGCTCGACAAAGTACAGGCCCATCAGCACGATGCTGGGCACGATCAGCAGCAGTAAGCCGAGGCGAAGCATGCAATCTCCTGTTATCAGCGCTGGCAGTTTGGCCGGCGTCCGGCCTGGCGCGCCCGCCGGTACTTCGGCATCGCCCGGCTCATCTCGCTTTCCAGGCTGGCAATGCGCTGGCCGCTGCTGGGGTGCGTCGACATCCATGCCGGGGGCTCGCCGCCGCCACCGCTGGCGCGCATGTTGCGCCACAGATCAACGCTGGCCTGGGGGTTGAAGCCGGCATTGGCCATCAGATTGAGGCCAATCACGTCGGCCTCGCTTTCGTGGCTGCGCGAAAAGGGCAGCAGAATGCCGTACTGCGCGCCCATGCCCAGGGCGGCGTTGATCATTTCAGCCTGTTCACCCTGCAAGCCGGCCGCAGATGACGCCACGCTCAGGCCAATGTTGGTGACGCTTTGCGTGGACATGCGCTCATTGGCATGGCGGGCCAGCACGTGGCCGATCTCGTGGCCGATCACCGCGGCGAGCTGGTCCTGGTTGTCGGCGATATCCAGCAGTCCGGTATGCACGCCGACGTAGCCGCCGGGCAGGGCGAAGGCGTTGGCGCTGTCGTCGCGGAACACGCGCACCTGCCAGTCGTACTGCGGGCTGCCGGGCGGCAGGGCGGTGACAATCGCATTGGTGACGCACTGCACGTAGGCCTGAGTGGCACCGCCGACCGTGGGCAGCTGTTGCTGGTACTGCGCGAAGGACTGCGCGCCCATTTGATTGAGCTCGTCATCGGGCATCATGGTGAACTGGGTGCGGCCGGTGGGCGAAGTGGAACAGGCGGCCAGGCTGGCGCTCAGCGCGCCAACGGCAAGCATCTTTGTCCAGTGCATGGTGAGGGCGCCCTCTAGGTTAAGTGGGTCAGTGTTTCCTCTGGACGAGGGTTAACGCGGGTCTCAAGATACCCTGATCCTTCATCGGCTCCAACCGCAATCAACGATCAACGAGGAGAACATCATGGACGAGGCGCTGAGCAGGCGTCTTCTGAGCCTGCTGGAACGAATCGAGCCCTGGCTGCCGCCAGCGCCGGCGGCGGTGGACTGGTCCAAGGACGTCGCGGCGCTGTGGCAGCGCCACGCGCTGGGCGGCCAGCTGGTGCCGGTGCCGCCCCGCGATGCGCTGGGGCTGGATGACCTGCTGGGCATCGAGCGCCAGAAGCTGGCGCTGGTCGACAACCTGCGGGCGTTTCTGCGCGGCTTTCCGGCCAACCATGTGCTGCTGTGGGGCTCGCGGGGCAGCGGCAAGTCGTCGCTGGTGCGCGCGCTGCTCAACGACCTGGCTGAAGAGGGCCTGCGGCTGGTCCAGGTCGATCGCCACGACCTGGCGGGGCTGACCGCTCTGGTGGAGCGTCTGCGCCACGAGCCGCAGCGCTTTGTGGTCTACTGCGACGACCTCTCCTTCGAGGGCCACGACGATGCCTACAAGGCGCTCAAGAGCGTGCTGGATGGCGCTCTGACCGGGCCACCCGAGAACGTGCTGCTGCTGGCGACCTCCAACCGTCGCCACCTGCTGCCGGAGTCGATGCACGACAATCAGGGCACGCGGCTGGTGGACGACGAACTGCACCACGGCGATGCGGTGGAAGAAAAAATTTCGCTGGCCGACCGCTTCGGACTGTCGCTGGGGTTTTATCCGTTCAATCAGGACACCTACCTGGAAACCTGCTGCCACTGGGTATCGCGCCTGGGCTCTTCCGAGGACTGGACGCCCGAGGCCCGCGCCGCCGCCGTGCGCTTTGCCACCCTGCGCGGCGGGCGCAGCGGTCGCGCCGCCTGGCAGTTTGCCTGCCAGTGGGTCGGCCAGCGGCGGCTCAAGGACTGATCCCCGGGCGGGAGCTGCAGGGCGGTTCAGGGCGCGGTTGACGCAAGGGCCGGTGTCGCGCAGCGTGGCAAGACGACGACAAATTGCTGGAGCTACCATGGAAACGCTGCTCAATGCCCGATCCGACGTGACCCAGGCGGCGCTGGCCGCCATCGCCCACATGCCCACCGCCAGCCTGCCGGCGCTGATGGACGCTGACTTCGCCCGCCGGCTCTCCGACGCCGACCTCATGCGCATCGCGGTGCTGCTGGCCCAGAAGAGCTTCGATGAGGGCGGCTGCCCCATCGGGGCGGTGATCGTCGACAACGCCACCCGGCGCATCGTCGGCAAGGGGCACAACACCCTGGTGCAGGAGAATCACCCCTACCACCACGGCGAGACCTCCGCCATCCGCGACGCCGGGCGCATCGACTTCAGCCGCACCACGCTGTTCACCTCGCTCAGCCCCTGCGAGATCTGCGCCACGCTGCTTAGCCTGCGCGGCTTCTCGCGGGTGGTGGT
>DATHXP010000387.1:0-13582 GCA_035459605.1 Halomonas sp.
ATGAGCATGGCGTATGGCGACTGCGTGCGGCTTTCGCGCCGGTGCTTGAGGTGCCCGGAGACGCGCACGACTGGCACGGGCTCGAGGACTGGCTGGAGGCATCTTGGCAGGTGACAAAACGCGATGAGCTGATTGCGCTGCTGCTGTGGCTGGCGGCTCAGGGGGATCGCCACAGCTGGGACCTTGAGGCTTCACGACTGCTGGCGGCGAATGCGGATGAGCGTGGCGGCTGGCGCAGCGAGCTGAGCCCCGGGGAGCGCGCCTTCGGCGGTGTCCTGCTTGACTACGTCGAGCGCGGCGAGCCGCTGGAATGGGCCGGCTGGGACTGGCTGAGGATGATCGACCTTGCCTGGGCGGGGGGCTGTCTGGGCTGGCTTGGCGATGAGGAAGCCCGAGACTTTGCCGTCCACGGCGCCGATCTGATCATTCGCCGCTACAGCGACTGGACGGCGCTGGCGACGGCGTATCAGCGCGGCCGCAGCCTGTTCGACGGACGCAATCTGCTGGGTGAGCTTGACGCCGACTGGGCGCTGCTCATGCACTCGCCGCTAAGCCCTTGGCGCGGCGCACTGTCTGAGGTGGTCTCCGAGGCTCAGGTCGAGGCGTCGCGCCGGACGATTCGCGCCTGGCGGTCATCCCCGCGGCACTGGGTGCTGGCGCTGGCGGCGGTGCGCGAGCCTTTGCTCGCCACCCGTCAGCTAGAAGTGCCGGCCCTGGCTGCCGACCGCGCCGATGACGCCCGACGCTATCTGACCGAGACGCTGGACCTGCACGCCGACGAAGGCGTCGAAGCGCTTTCTCGGTTCTGGCTGCCGGCCCAGGCGCACCATCTCAACCAGCTGGCGGCGGATGCTGCCCACAGGGCGCTGCCTGCGCCGACAACCCGCTTCGGCCAGGCCGAGGCGAAAGCGCTCGCGGTGCGTGATGCGCTGGGCGACGCCAGTCGTCATGCCGCTACCATCCATATGGCCGAGGAGTATGCCTTTCATCTGCAGATGGCGATGGACAGCGGGCTCTTTGCCGATGCCAAGCTGAACGCGATGGCGATGGCCCTCAAGGATGCCCTGTGCCGGTTCTATCCCGACGCCAAGCGCCTGCTGGCGGCCTGGGTGGCCTGGGAGTCGCTGTTGCCCGAGGCGCCCGAACGCTCCTCGCTTGTTGATGATGTCCGCTGGCACATCGAAGACCCTGGCAGTCTGTTTCACTGGCTGGACTGGGGAGGCGGCCGCTGGCACGAGCCTGGTCCGCGACCCAGCCTGCCTCACTTCACGGCGCTGGCGTTGGTCGGCCCTCTCAATGCGCCGGTGTGGAGCCTGCCGCAGCCCGAAAGCGCCCGTGAGTGCGCCGCGATTCGCGACTGGGTAGACGACCACTACGGACTGCAGTCGGCCAGCGAGCTTGAAGAGTTCATCGATCATCTGCTCGAAGCCGGTGATCGTCAGGACTATCAGATCAACTATTCGCCCTACACCCTGAACGGTGCCCGGCTGGCATCAGAGATTGCGACGCTGGAGAGCGGTGACTGCAGCGAGGAGGAGCGCAATCATCTGCTGCGGCTCATGCGCGTACGCGACAATACCGCGGGCTGTAACGAGCTGGACATGACCGCCTGGGATCTGGCGCAGGCGGTCGATCTGGCGATTGCCGCGCGTCAGCTTGGCTGGCTGGATGAGGCGACTTTCGTGACCAGGCTGGAGCGGGCCTATGACCTGGCGAAAAATCACTACAGCGGCTGGGAGGAGTATGCCTCAGGGCTGTTTGCCGGCTTCTCGTTCTTCATGGGGGAAACGCCGGAACGCGAGAGCTTTCTGAGCGGCATGCGTCAGGCGCTGGTGGCGTGGCTTACCGGCGCTCCCCCGCTGTCGGGCCCCTGGGCCAGCCTGGACTTTCCCGGAGCGAGGCCGCGTCACTGGGCGCCTATGCACATCGATACGCTGCCCGGAGATGGGCGGCAGCTGCATTGACAGCGTATTTCATTAGCTGGCTGCTACTATCCGATCAGAAATGTACTACCATGTCAGCGTTAAAAGAGACTGGCTCCGTGCGCAGCGCAGCGAAAAAACAGCAATGATGAGGACAGCAGGGATGAGCTCACCCCGATATTGCCGACTTGTGCCCGTGGCTCTGGCGGTTTCGCTGCTGGCCGGCTGCGCCGCCAGCGTCAAGGAAACCAATACGTCGCGCGATGACCGCTATCATCGCAGCCTGTCTGAGCTCATATCGCCGGGCATGAAGCTTTACCTGGCAAGGAGCTCCTCCAGCCCAGCCGAGCTGATTCGTGATGCGCTGATGGCCGAGTACGAGCGCTGGCAAGGTACGCCGTATCGCCTGGGCGGCACGAGCTCCACCGGAGTCGACTGTTCGGCGCTGGTGCAAAATATCTTCGCTGACAGATTCAGTCTCGACCTGCCTAGAACCACGCGCCACCAGGTCAATGAGGGGGCATCGGTCATTCGCCCGGCGCTTGAGCCCGGCGATCTGGTGTTCTTCCGGCCGCCCGGCGGCCGGCACGTAGGTATCTATGTCGGTAACGGGCGTTTCCTGCACGCCTCGACCTCCCGCGGCGTCATGATTTCCTCGCTGAACAATGCCTACTGGAAGCGCTACTACTGGAAGGCGCGCCGACCGCTGGAGCCGGTGCATATGGCACAGCTGAGCCTGGCCAGCGCTGGAGAGGGCTGAGCCGCGACGGCGGCTCACGCCAATTACCGAGAGGCTCGCATGATCCATGTCCGCAGCCGTGCCTGGTGGCGCGCTACCCTGGCGCTGTGCCTGGGCTCTTTTCTGGTGTTTATCAACCTCTACGCGCCCCAGCCGCTGCTGCCCGAGCTGCGCGCGGAGTACGGTGTCTCGACGCTGGGCATCAGTCTGGTGATGTCGGTGGCAACCCTTGCGGTGGCGGCTTCGCTGCTGGTGTTTGGCCCGCTGTCCGACGCCGTGGGTCGCGGTGCCATCATGCGCTTCACCCTGCTGGCGAGCGGTTTTCTGTCGCTGGCGCTGGCGCTGGCGCCCAGCTTCGAGACACTGCTGGCGCTGCGCGCACTGCAGGGCTTCATGCTGGGCGGCCTGCCGGCGGTGGCGATTGCCTGGATGGGGGATGAGTTCGACAAGCCCGCCCTGCTGAGCGCTGTGGGGCTTTATATTGGCGCCAATACCCTGGGCGGCATCGGCGGGCGTATCGTCGGCGGAGCCGTGGCCGAAGTCAGCACGCCGTCGATGAGCTTTGCCGCCGTGGGGGGCATGACGCTGACTGGACTGGTGCTGTTCTGGAAGCTGCTGCCCAGAGCCCAGGCCTTCACGCCGCAGCCGTTCGAGCTGCGCACGGCGCTTGCCGACTTGGGCGCGCACCTGCGCAACCCGCTGCTGCTGGGCGCCTATCTGCTGGGCGGGCTGAATTTTCTGGTTTTCATCAATCAGTACAGCTACATCACCTTTCACCTGGCCGAGGCGCCGTATTCGCTGGGCGCGCGGCTGCTGGGGCTGATCTTTCTGACTTATCTGGGCGGTACCCTGGGTTCGGCGCTGTCCGGCCGCATCGCCGCGCGGCTGTCCCAGCCGCTGTGCATGATGCTTGGCATCGTGATCTTCATGGCGGGCACGGCGATCACGCTGGCCGAGTCGCTGGGCTGGGTTCTGACCGGGCTCACCGTCAATGCCTTTGGCTTTTTTCTGGCCCACTCGATGGCCTCGAGCTGGGTCGGACGCCAGGCCAGCGCCGCCCGCGGCAGCGCTTCGGCACTCTATCTGGTGTTTTATTACAGCGGCGCCAGCCTCGGCGGCTTCTGGCTGGAGCCTTTCTGGCAGTGGGCCGACTGGTTGGGGGTGGCGCTGGCATCCTGGCTGATGCTGAGCGTTACCCTGAGCATCGCGCTGTGGCTACAGCACCGCCAGCTCTAGCTGAACCAGCAGCGCCGAAAAGGTAGCCTCAGGGGGCCGAAGATGCCTCGGCTTCGTCGCCCCAGATTTCTTCAAGGCGATCAACGCGTCCGCAGGCGGACTTGTAGAAGCGGTAGCGCAGCGGATTGTTCTGATAGTAGTTCTGGTGCTTTTCCCCGGCGGGGTAAAACTTACCGGCAGCGAGGATTTCCGTGGCAATGTCCCGATCAAAACGCTCGGCCAGCGCCGCGCGGCTGGCCTCGACCAGCTGGCGCTGGGCTTCATCGTCGACGAATACCGCGCTGCGATAGGATGCTCCCTGATCGCAGAACTGGCGATTGACCGCGAAGGGATCGATATTGCGCCAGTAGACCTCCAGCAGCTCAGCATAGTCGACCCGCTCGGGATCGTACTCGACCCTGACCGCTTCCAGATGGCCGGTACCGCCGTTGACCACCTGGCGGTACGTCGGGTTCTCCGTGTGGCCGCCGCTGAAGCCGGAGGTGGTGTCGGTCACGCCCTCGACCTTGTCAAAGGCCTCCTCGACGCACCAGAAGCAGCCGCCGGCAAAGACGGCACTTTCGCTGGCGGCCAGAGCGCTTGTCGATAGCGCACTCGTCGGCAGAGCGACCAGCGCACCGGCAATAGCGTGGGCAGCGAATCGGCGGCGACTAGCAGGGGTTCTTGCATGATGGTTGGCGCGGTGCATGTTCAGGGGCTCCTGACCGTTAAAAACGGCTCTTCGCAGACTGGCGTGAATGCTACTCCGCTCAATCCGCGCTGGAAAGACCTCACTGTCGCCCACCAGGGCTATTGCAGCTGATTTTGTGACTCGGAGCTGATCCGGCAACAGGTCTGCGAGGGGGCGCTGTAAACCCGTCCCTGGGCGCTACCTACGCCATCCATGGCGTAGAACCCCCTCTTCGACCTGTTCCCGGCGCTCCTCGTCGCGCCTAGCTGCGATTACCCTGTGTCGCCCACCATAAGTTCCTGGAACATCAGGCGTTAGAGAGCTTCAGCTGGAGCCCGATGCGCGCGTGCCGCCCGTCTGCAGCGGCTGTGGCTACGCCAGCTTTCCGGTGAATGCCGGCGGATCAGCGCATGGTCAGGGGCGATGCGGACGCCGCGCCCGTCGAGGTACCGCTCGGCTTTCTGCCCGGGACGGCGGATGCCTCGGCACCGCTGGCAAAATTGCGCAGGGCGGCTACGTCATCGACCTGCACGCAGTTGCGTTCACAGCTCACGCCGACCTCCTTGAGCCGCGCCATGGCCCGCGAAAAGCTCTCCGGTTTCATGCCCAGCCGGCCAGCGATCAGCAGCTTGTCGCAGGGCAGACAGACGGTGGCCCGGCCCGTATCCTGCGGACACAGCGATACGATGAAGGCCGCCAGGCGCTGGTAGGTGGGCTGATTGGTCAACTGATCGAGCTGGCATACCAGGTAGCGTAGCATGCTGGAGAGATTCGCCAGCAGGTTGAGCGCCAGGCCGTGATGGCGCGCCAGGGTGGTGAGGAAGTGATCGGCGGTGAAAAGCAGCAGGCGGGCGTCCTCGGCCACGGCGGCATTCACCGGAAAGCCCAGACGGTCGAACATCGCCGCCTCGGCGAAGGACTCGCCGCGAGTGAACAGCCCCACCATGCACTCGTTGCCGTCGGGGCTCTCGCGAAACAGCTTGATCCAGCCGTCGAGCACCACGTAGAAATGATCCGCCGGCTCCCCTTCCCTGAACAGCAGGGTACCGCGTCGATAGCTGAGCTCCAGAGCGTCCGCCGTGAGCAATCCCAGGGTGTCGTCGGCCAGCCCGGTGAACAGCGGCACTTTGCGGACGGCCTGCAGGGCGTCTCCACTCAGTGGTGTTTTCATGTGCGCCTCCCACGCTAAGCGTTGTCGTCTCCGCCCTCGTCGGTTGCCGCGCCTAACCGCTCCAGGTTAGAGCGTATGATCTCGGCCTCGCGCGACTCGATCGGCAGCACCTCGAGCAGGCGCTCCCAGTGCCGTCGGGCGGAGGCCAATTCCTGCGTCTCGAATGCTAGACTCCCCGCCATCCACAGCCCCTGGGGGTGATCGGGGTCGATGGCCAGCGCTTTCACGATGAGCGTGGCCGGTTCGCCGGCCAGCTCCCCCTGCCGCTCGGCCAGGACGTCGGCGTAGCGGGTCAGCGCATCGGGGTCACGATCGCCGCCGTGAGCCATCGCCCCGCGGAAGGCCCGCTCCGCGGCGGCCAGGTCATCCAGATACACCTGCGTACGGCCCAGCAGAACCCAGCTCTCGAGATCGTCGGGGCGCTCGGCGAGCCGCCCCTGGAGCTGCTGAGCCAGCATGTCGAACTCACGCTGGCGACCTTCCGCCGATACCGGCGGTGCCGCGCTTGCCGCCGGACTGGCGGTGGCGAAGACGGTTTCAGCGCTGCCGACACCCAGATAGAGCCCCATGGCCGCAAAGGGCAGCCCCGCCAGGCAGACAGCTGCCGCGACCGTCGCCAGCCGCTGCGGTCGTGGGCCCGCTGCCGCGCTTTCCTCTGCCAGGGCGCCGCTATCGAGCAGCTCGCGTTCCAGATCGGCCAGCGCCAGATCGTACTGCGCTTGGCTCAAGGTGCCGGCAGCCAGGTCCTGATCGAGTTCGCCAACGCGGTCGCGGTGCACCGCGCGATTGGTGTCCGCCTGCGTGTCGGCCTCCGACGCTTGGCCGGAGCGCAGCAGCGGGTAGGCCACGAACGCCAGCGCCACCAGGCAGAGGACCAGCGCCGCTAGCAGGAACAGTCCGTTCATCGCACACCTCCTAACGCCTTGTCTGAAAACGGCCCGCGCTCGTCGGTCTTTCGAAACACGCTCAGGGTCAGTCGCTGCGGTGCAGACGCTCGAGCGCCGCACGCTCCTCGGGCGTGAACGTCGGCCGCTGCGCCATGTCGCGCCGTCGACGCACGACCTGCCACCACACCGCGCCGCCGGCCAGCAGCAGCAGAAAAGGGCTGGCCCACAGCAGGACGGTGTTGGCCTGCAGCGGAGGTCGATAGCGTACGTAGTCGCCATAGCGAGCCACCATGAAGTCGACGATGGCTGCTGCGCTCTGACCGTCACGCGTCATCTCGTAGACACGCCGGCGCATGTCTCCGGCCAGCGTGGCGTTGGACTCGTGAATCGTCTCGCCTTGGCACACCGTACAGCGCAGCTCACGAATCAGCGTCTGGTACTGCTGCCTGTCGGCCTCGCTATCGAAATCACCGGGCTCGCCGATGGCCAGCGCTACCGCCATGCCGGCCGGCAGCAGCCAGCCCAGCAGCAGCCAGGCAAGCGCGGCGACGGCCCGGCGCGGGAGGCCCTCGGCAGCGCGCGCCGTCATGACGCGGCCTCCCGCTGCGCCGTGCGCAGCTTGTCGATCAGCGGCAGCACTACGTCGCGTATCAACTCACGGCTCAGCGGCCCGGTTCGCTTGTAGCGAATCACGCCATCGGCATCGAGCAGATAGGTTTCCGGGGTGGCGTAGACGCCCCACTCCATGCCGGCATCGCCCTTGGGATCGAAGGCGATCGTGCGGTACGGATCGTCGCTGATCTCGAGGTAGCGCAGAGCCACTTCGCGCTCGTCACGGTAGTTGATTGCGTGGATGGGTATGCCCGCTTTCGCCAGCTCCATAAGCAGCGGTTTCTCGGCGCGACAGGTGCTGCACCAGGTAGCCCAGACGTTGACGAGCGCCACCTCACCGGTGAAATCCTTCTCGGTGAGGATACGCTCCGGGTCCTCCAGGGCGGTGAGCGTGAACGCCGGCGCCGGCTTGCCCACCAGCGGCGAGGGCAGTTCGCGGCTGTTGAGGTTCAGGCCGACCAGCAGCACGCCCAGAAGGGCGAGCACCGCCACCAGGGGGATGAGGGACCGCCATTTCATGGGCCGACTCCTTCGCCAACGGCAGCGACCGACATTCGCGGCGCCACTCGGCGGCGCCGCTGCAGGCGGTAGCGCTTGTCCGCTGCGGCCAGCAGACCGCCCAGGGCGAGCAGCAGGGCGCCGGACCACATCCAGACCATATAGGGCTTGTAGTAGAGCCTCAGGCTCCAGGCATTGCCATCCAAGCGCTCGCCGAGCGAGACGTAGACGTCACGAGTCGGCGCGCGGTGCAGCGAGGCCTGGTTCATGGGCATGCCGGGCTGGGTGTCGTAATAGCGCCGCTGGGGAGTGAGAGTTGCCACCGGCCGGCCGTCGCGGGTCACCTCGAGAGTGGCCTGGTCAGCCTCGTAGTTGGGGCCGTGCACCAGCGATACGCTCTCCATGCGGAAGTCATAGCCCGCCACCGTGGCGGTTTCACCGGGCGACAGCCGCACGTCGCGCTCTACCTCATAGGTCTTGACCATGGCGATGGCCACCACTACCAGCGCCAACCCCACATGGGCCAGGTGCATGCCGATGAACGCCGGGCGGGTGACGCGCCTGAGCCGCGCGGCGAGCGGCTGGCGGCGGCTGCCCAGGCGTCGGTGAATATCCCTGCCGGCCGTCAGGACGATCCAGGTCGCCAGCATCAGCGCCAGCGCGGTGAGCGGTCGCCAGGAACCCGCCGCCAACGGCCACAGCCCCCCGATCACAAGGCTGGCGAGGGCAACGCCGCGCAGCTCGCGCAGCGTAGTGGCGGGGCTTGCCTGCTTCCAGGCGACGCTGGGGCCGAGGCCGACCAGCAGCAGCAGCGGCAGCATCAGCGGCGCAAACACGGTGTCGAAGAAGGGCGGCCCTACCGAGATCCTGCCCAGCCCCAGAGCGCTGAGCACTAGCGGGTAGAGCGTGCCGATGAACACGGCCACGCAGGCCACCGTCAGCAGCACGTTGTTGGCCAGCAGAAGCGACTCCCTCGAGTAGGCGCCGAAAGCGCCCCCCAGCCCCACCTTGGGCGCTCGCCAGGCGTAGAGCGACAGGGCGCCGAGCAGAACCAATGCCAGCAGGCCGAGCAGGAAGACGCCGCGCTGGGGATCGGTGGCGAAGGCGTGTACCGAAGTGATCACCCCGGAGCGCACGATGAAGGTGCCGAGCACGGTGAGCGCGAAGGTGATGATCGCCAGCATCAGCGTCCACACCTTGAAGCCGCCGCGCTTTTCGGTCACCGCCAGCGAGTGGATCAGCGCCGTGGCGGTCAGCCAGGGCAGGAAGGAGGCGTTCTCCACCGGATCCCAGAACCACCAGCCGCCCCAGCCCAGCTCGTAGTAGGCCCACCAGGCTCCTACGGCGATGCCCAGGGTGAGGAACACCCAGGCCACGGTGGTCCAGGGCCGCGACCAGCGCGCCCAGGCGGCGTCGAGGCGACCGCCGATCAGCGCGGCAATGGCCAGGGCGAACACGACTGCCGTGCCCACGTAGCCCATGTAGAGCAGGGGTGGATGCAGGATCATGCCCGGGTCCTGCAGCAGCGGGTTCATGCCGCGGCCGTTGGCCGGCCCCGGCACGATGCGCTCGAAAGGGTTGGAGGTGAACAGCGTGAAGGCGATGAAGCCCACCGATATCAGCCCCATCACGCCCAGGACCCGGGCCTGCATCGCACGCGGCAGCGCCCGGCTGAAGATCGCTACGGCCAGGCCCCATCCGCCCAGGATCAGCGCCCACAGCAGCATGGAGCCTTCGTGCCCGCCCCACACCGCGGTGATACGGTAGAGCAGCGGCTGCGAGAGGCTCGAGTGGCTCGCCACGTAGCGCACCGAGAAGTCGTTGGCCACGAACGCCCAGGTCAGCAGCGCATAGCTGACGGTCAGGAAGACGCATTGGCCGGTGGCCAAAAAGCGTCCCGAACGCATCAGTCGCGGCTCGCCGTAGTGGGCGCCCAGCAGGGGCAAGACGCTCTGTATCACCGCCAGGCACAGCGCCAGGATCAGAGCAAAGTTACCGAGCTCCGCGACCATGGGTGGACCACCTCCTGCCAAGTGCGGCGCCGACGGACGCCGCGACCGATCGTATCGGGATAGGGGCCAAGCGCCACCGGGTTGGGCGCGACTCGACCGAGATGCGGTAATGGTCCGGGGAACGAGCGATAAAATCCATACTGGATGCCACTTTTTGCCCGCACCCGTGATCCAGGTCAAACTATTCGTCTCGCCGCGAACGCTGAGCTTCAAGCCGTAAGCTGACGCCTCCCCTCTTTGATTATCGCCAGCGCAACACGGGCGCAGAGGTGTGAATCTGCTGGTGCTGCGCTGACTCGCGCCGGTCTTGCGACCGGCGGCGGTACCTCCCTGTACCGCTATTAACCCGACGTAAAAACTTGCCGGGTTAATAGCTCACTCGAAGCGTTGCGTATCGAGATACTCCACCGAGAGATAGTCGTCGAAGGTCCACAGGCGTACGAAGCGGCCGCGCTGCGCCGTTTCGTCGCCGCTGCCGCCCCACACCACCAGGCTCTGCGGCGGCTCGGGCATTCCCCCTTGAAGCTGCTCGAACCACCACTCGGTCATCTCTTCCTCCCAAGGGTCGCCGAGGTTCGATTCGAGCCGTGCAATGACCTTCTCACGCTCCGCGACGTCGGGATGAAAGGTAACCACCAGCGCCAGCTCATCGCCGCCCGCCGGAAAGACATAGCGCAGGTCGGTCTCGGGCGCCTCATCGGCCTGGAGCTCGCCATCGATGATCCGGTCGCCATCCTCGGTCTGTTCGACGGAGAGATTGACTACGGCGTCATCGTTGCCCAGCGTCGACATGACTTCCTGATAGGACATGCCGAACTCGGCGCTACGATAGCCGGTCAGCCCCTCGGCCGCCAGCGCCCCGGAGAACGCCAGAGCGGCCAGCCAGCCGCCAAGCCAGCCCGATGCTCGGACGAATTGTTGCATCTTCGTTCCTCTTGTTCCTTAGAGACGCGGTGATCGGTATCGGGCCACCGCAGCGTTGCATGATGCTGCGCATCATTCGGCCGGTACCACCGTTACTATGCCATTCATGTCGCGCCTCTCGTGGGGGCGGCAGTGGTAGGGATAGGTGCCCGGCTCGTCGAAGGTGCGCTCCCAGCTCTCCTCAGGGAACAGGCGCTGCGAGCCGACATCTTCCTCGGGAAAGTAGACGTCATGGCTGGTGCGCTTTTCGGCATTGACCCAGCGCACCGTGGTGCCCGCCTCGATTTTCAGCTCCGCGGGATGGTAGCCGTATTCGAACATCTCCACTTCGACCGCCGAGTTTGTGGCCAGCGCCACCCCGCCCGTAAGCAGGGTGGCCAGGGCGGTAGCTCCGAGCGTCAGTCGCGGGTGTCGCATGAGGGCGTCCTCCCCATTAAGGCGCGTCATTCGACGCGCGCAGCGTTGATCTCCACCATGTCGGCACCGAAGGTCTCGTCGGGGTCTTCGGCGCCGAAGGCCAGGCCGTACTGCCAGGAAACATGGTGGAAGCGCGAGCCGGCGAAGTCGTCGTGAAGCGCGATGTTGACGCTGTAGAGCTTGTCGAGATCGAGCGGCTTGTCGCCCTCCACGCCCGTCTTGAGCGCACGCGTCAGATAGGCCGTCCACACGCCGTCTTCCTCTTCGGCGCTGAACACCACCGCCTCGCTGTCGCCGAGGTGGCGTTCGTCGAGGATATAGCCGGACTCGGTGGAGGCGTCGCCGCTGTTGTAGCGCGCCAGGTTGATGTAGACGCCGCCGTCGAGCAACTCCTGAATCTCCTGCTCCTCCTTGAGCTTGTCCCAGCCGCCGCGTGGCGCGCCGCGCCGTCCGCGCACCTCGATCTCGGTACGGCTCTCGGCGATGTACTTGGTCACGCCGTCGGACAGGTCCAGCCGGTCGACGAGGTCGCTGGCGGCCAGGGTGTCAAACTCCGGGGCGTCGGGCATGTGGCGCGAATCGTGGTGGCAGCTCGCCCAGCAGCCGGCCTGGTCGGCCAGTCCGACGCGTTCGTCAGAGAGGCTCAGGGTCAGCTTGAAGGGGTTGTCCGGGTCCAGCTTGCCGCCGTCGGCAAAGGGCAGCGGGGCGTGCTCGCTGGCTTCCCACTGGAACTGCATATAGAGGTACTCGTCGTCGAAGGCCGCCTTGACGCTCATCGGCAGGTGGCCGCGCTTGTCGCCCAGATCGAAGGTCTCGATCTTCTCGGCAGCGACGGCCAGCGCACCGATGTCGGCCTCTTCACCCTGGTGGCACCAGATGCAGCGATCGCCGAACTTGACGGCGCGACCGCCGCTGTGCTCGCTGCCGTCCTGGATCCACTCGATGGAGGCCTGGCCGGGCAGGAAGAGGGTCAGGTCGATGGCCGGCACTTCGGTCCAGTCGAGCGAGGCGGCGATGTTCTCGCTGACCTGCTTGGCTTCGCCGAGATCCTCCTCTTCCAGCGGCATTGCCGGCTCCTCGGCGGTGCCGCTGGCCTCGGCGGCGACCGCAAAGTGATCCGCCCATACCGGAGACTCGTCCCAGGCCTCGGGGAGCTCGTGGGCGATGCCCTGGTGGCACTCGATGCAGGTCTGCCCCTGCTCGAAGCCGCGGGCGTGCTCGCGGCTGGCGCGCTGGGCCTGCCCTTCGAGATCCATGTGCGACCAGTCGTGGCAGTTGCGGCACTCGCGGGAGTCGGTCCTGAGCATCGATCGCCAGACGTTTTCGGCCAGCTGTAGGCGCTTGCCCTCGAATTTTTCTTTGGTATTGATGGTGCCCAGCATCCAGTGCCACACTTCGCGGCTGGCCTGGATCTTGCGGATCATCTTGGGGCCCCAGGCGTCGGGCACGTGGCAATCGGAACACTCGGCGCCTACTCCGGAGGCGTTCTCATAGTGCGGGCGATCCTGATACTCCTCATAGACCCAGCTCATCTCATGGCAGGTCGAGCTGCAAAACTTGAGGTTGTTGGTGGCTTCCATCACCGTGTTGAAGCCGCCCCAGAACAAGATGCCCGCCACGAAGAAAATCACGGCGGCGCCGATCGATGCCCCCATGATCGTGATCTTGCGCCAGTTGCGTAGACGCTCCCCTTTCATGTCAGTCTCCCGAATATAGCGTGACACGATTTGTCGTTTTCATTGCCTGCCCTGCCGTCGGGTTGTCGCTGTCGTGTCCGGCCCCTTGCCCAGCCGCTTCCACTTCATTCACGCGCGGAAGCGGCTGGGCAAGAGGCCGGAGCGCCCAAAGGCGCCCCGGCGGGCTCGGCCAACGATCAGCCGATATGGTTCTTGCGGTTGTAGACGTTGAACTTGCCGGTAGGCGTGTTCAGGCCTTCGATGCGTGCCTTCTCTTCCAGCGTCTTGTCGTCGTAGACGACGATGGCACCGTCATCCTGATGGCCACTGCCCCGCGCCCAGATGGACACCCACACCTCGGTGCCGGTCTGGTCGTACTCCATGTGCACCGCCACGGCGTCATGCTCGACAGGGCGGTCGGCCACGTGGATCGGCGTCAGCTCGCGGGTCTCCTTGTCCATGACCATGACCCACTGATTGACGTCGGCTTCGGGGTGCAGGGTCTGGTCGATCCAGACGTTGTTGGAATCGGGGTGCGTGCGCACAAACAGCCCCGGGCCATCGGTCTCCACGCTGTCGCAGATCTGCCACGCCTGGTCTGGATGCCCCTCGGGATCGTTGCCCCAGAAGGTCATCAGGCCTTCGCCCAGGTGAGGGGTACCGCCCACCGGGCCGCACTCCGGATCAATCCAGTTGGCACCCGGCCCCGGATGGGGCTTGACGCCGGTTTCCAGCATGCTGATCTGCTTACGCGTCTCGGTGTCGATGAACACCATCTTGTCGCTCATGTTGGCCGCGATCTGGAAGTAGCGGCCGGT
>DATHXP010000388.1:0-7448 GCA_035459605.1 Halomonas sp.
AGCCCGCTGCCTCCGCTGGCGCGGCTGCGCGAGCCTTCGAAGCGATACAGGCGCTCGGTCAGGTGGGCAAGTTCGCTTTGCGGCACGCCGGGAGCGCTGTCCTCCCAGCTCACCAGCCACTGTCCGTCGTGCGCTTCCAGGCGCACGCGCAGCTGACCGGGCGGCCGGGTGTAGCGGCAGGTGTTGTCCAGCAGGCTGGTCCACAGCTGGCGCAGTCGCTGGGGGTCGCCGCGAATCCAGGCGGGGCGCTCATCAATCACCATGTCGAGATGGATGTCACGGTCGCCCAGCCAGCCGCTGGCTTCTTTCAGTCGCGCCTTGAGGCTAGCGGCCAGGTCCAGCGGTGCCATCTGCATCTCCAGCGCCCCGTCATCGCTCTGCGACAGCAGGCGCAGATCGGCGACCAGGCGCTCCAGCTGCGCCACTTCCTGGGCCAGCGAGCCGAGATGGTTCAGATCCAGCGGGCGCACGCCGTCCTGCATGGCCTCGATCTCGCCGCGCAGCACCGCCAGCGGGGTGCGCAGCTCGTGGGCGATATCCGATACCCAGCGGGTGCGGGCCTTGCGGTTGGCTTCCAGGGTGGCGGCCAGGGCGTTGAAGTCCTGGGCCAGGCTCGATAGCTCATCGCGACCCCGCTCGGCCAGGCGAATGCTGTAGTCGCCCTGAGTCAGGCCGCGGGTGGCCAGCGCCATGCCGCGCGTGCGCCGCCCCAGCCACCAGGACAGTCCGCCGGCCAGCAGCAGCGACGCTAGCCCCAGCGCGGCGATGATGGTGGCCAGGTTGCGACGCTGGCGCGACAGAAACAGCCGGTCTACCCGCGCCATCAGCTGCTGCGGAGGGCGGTAGCCCAGGGTGCCGATGAGCTCGCCGTCGCTTCTGATGTCAAGCCAGCGCAGCTCGGCAGGCTGGCTGCGCTGAGCATGCGGCAGGCCAACCACTGGCAGGCCGTTGGCGTCGTGGAGGATGAAGTCGCGCGGGCGGCTCAGCTGGCCAACCCCGTTTTCATGGGGGGAGCCGCCGGGCCACAGCTGCCGGCGTACCAGGTGATGCCAGGCTCGGGATGAATCGCGCAGCCACTGCCAGTCGCCGCGCAGCGCCCACTCATTGGCCAGCCCCTCGGCCAGCGCTTCGGCACGCCGGGTCTGGGCCTGGTCCAGGTATTCAATGAAGCCCCGGTCGAGGCTGCGCGACACGGCGACAAATACCAGCCCCGCAATGGCCACGTTGACCGTCAGGATGATCACGAAGAGCCGAATGCCCAGGCGGGAGATCGCGGGCGATAAGGGGCGACGAAAGAGCATACAGCGCATCTCGAGTGTTAGCGTGCAACGCGCAAAAAAGCGCACCAGCGAGTCAGCCTAGCGTATTCCTGGCGCTGAATGGGGGAAGGATCGTGCAACTCTGACGCCGGGGCGACATGTTTGCTCCGCTCGGGCGCTACAGCGAGAGCAGAAAAAGAATCAGCGGCGGCGACAGCAGCGAGAGGATGAAACCGCTGACAATGGCCACCGGCACGCAGGTTACGCCGCCGTGCTGCTGGATCACCGGCAGGGCGAAGTCCATGGAGGTGGCGCCGCCGTAGCCGATGGCCAGCGGCGCATGGCGGCGAATGGTCAGTGGAATCAGCACGAAGGCGAGCAGCTCACGCGACAGGTCGTTGAAGAAGGCGACCCCGCCCATGACCGGCCCCAGCTGATCACCGATCAGAATGCCGGACAGCGAGTACCAGCCGAAGCCGGAGACCATGGCCAGCCCCTCGTTCCAGCGCAGGTCGAGCAGCGGGGCGACGATGAGGCCGGCGAGCAGCGAGCTTGCCGCCAGCACCGTGGCGATGGCCAGCCCCAGACGGTTGAGCAGGATCTGGCGCAGCGGCATGCCGGAGTTGCGCAGCTGGCAGCCGATCAGCGCCAGCAGGGCATAGAGCACCCACTGCGCCAGCTGTTCGGCGGCTTCGAACAGCGCCCCGCCAAGCCCGCCGGCGAGCAGCAGGCCAAGCGCTACGCCCAGCAGCACGGCTCCCACCAGCGACATCGAGCCGGCCATGGCCGCAAGCTTGCTGGTCGGCGCGCCGGGCACCGCCTGCCCGGGGTCCGCCTCAAGCGGCATGCGCCGCGACAGCCACAGCAGGGCGGCGAGGTTGCACAGCGAGGTGACGCTGAGTATCAGCAGCGCCTGGCCGCCCATGCGCGACAGCTGACCGGCCAGATTGTCCAGCCCCGCCAGGCCGATGCCCATCAGCAGCAGAATGATATAGATCGAGGCGTTGACGCCGCGATTGATCAGGCGCATCAGGCCGGCATGCTGCACGCGGACCAGATAGCCAATGATCAGCGGCAGCAGCACGATCAGGAGTCCCGATAGCATCTCGGCTTTTTCCTCAGCAGGTTGTCACGGGGCCGCGGGTGAGCGCCAAAGGGGCATTACTCTACGGGACTTGCCGCGCCGGCAAAAGGGCGAGGCGAAGACGATGACCGGCGGCGTCGTGACTGGCAGTGCCGGCGACCAGCTACAGGCGGGCAGGGCAGAACAGGAAGATAGAGCCGCGAATGCTGCCGGCACGAGCGGTCAGTACAGGGTCAGCGAGGTGAGCGCCAGCCGGCTCTTGCGCTTTCCATCGCTGTAATAGTCGACTTCCAGCAGCAGCCCCGGCAGCTCGGGGTGCAAGGCCATGACCATGCGCTTGTCCGGTTCATCGGGCTCGCCGAGTTCGAGGCGCAGCGCCTGGAGCGTCTGTCCGGCAACCTGCAGCGGAGACTTGGGCAGCAGGCGGTAGACGAGCGTCTTGTTGCGCCCGCGATGGTCGCGGTAATGGATCGGGCAGCCCTGCTGGCAGCTGCTGTTGGCGGCGCGCATGGCAAGCGCGACGATGGCGCTTTGTCGGTCGGGAAGCGACTCGAGATCGCTGCTGTCCAGAGCGTAGCGGCGCTTGATGCCCAGCAGCCGGTAGCTGGCGTTATATCCAACAGAACGCAGCTCGTCGCCGTCGAGGCGAAAGTATCCGGCTTCCTGGCCGCGGGCGATGGCAATGCGCGCGCGCATGGTGATTCTCCAGTCATCCACGCCCATTTGGGTCAGGCGATGGAGGATGTCGGCGTCCGGCCAGCCGCTGATGCTGAGATGATAGCTGGCCTCGAAGGCCCGCGGCCTGGTGGTGGCAGCGGTGCTGGCAGCGGCGACGCTGCTCAAGACCCAGACCAGCAGCAGACACGCCAGGAGAAGAACCCTGTTGGCCATAGACGCGCACTCCCGATTGTTCGCAGGTGGATGACGATGCGTTATGGTCTGACAGAAGATCTCAAACAGTGTTCACTCTTGACGCACCGCCTGCGCTGGGCTCAGTAGCCGGCCTGGGGGTCGACGGTTGCTACCCTTTCTCCGCTATCCAGGGCGCGCAGGGTGTCGACGACCTGGCTCAGAGCGTCATCGAGCGGCGTCGGGCCCGACGTGTGGGGCGTGATGCGTATCCTGGGGTGGCGCCACAGGGGGCTGTCGCCGGGCAGCGGCTCCTGTGTAAAGACATCCAGCAGCGCGCCGCGCAGCCCCTTGTCGCTATCCTCCTGACCATCGCCCAGGGCGGCCAGCAGGGCGGCTTCATCGATCAGGGCACCGCGGCCCGGGTTGATCAGGCTGGCGCCGGCGGGCAGCGCCGCTAGGGTGTCGGCATTGACGATGCCTCGCGTCGCGGGGGTGTCCGGCAGCATCAGCACCAGCGTCCTTACCCGTGACAGCAGCGCGTAGAGCCCTTCCTCGCCGTGGTGACACTGAATATTGGCCAGCTGCTTGGGTCGGCGGCTCCAGCCGTGCACGGGAAAGCCGTCGGCGGCAACCGCTTCGGCCACCTTGCTCCCGATGGCGCCGAGCCCCAGCACCCCCACGGGCCAGTCGGCCTTGTCCACTACCGCGTGCGGCTGCCAGCGCCGGCTTGCCTGCTGGCGCGCGTAGCGGTCGAAGTCGCGCTGAAAGTAGAGCAGGCCGTAGCGCACATAGTCGGCGATCAGCCGCGCCATGCCGGCATCGCGCAGCTTGACGATGGGCACCCCAGGCGGAAGCGCCGGATTGTTGAGCAGAGCGTCGACCCCGGCGCCCAGATTGACGATGCCCTTGAGCGAAGGCAGCTGCGCCAGCAGCTCGGCGGGCGGCTGCCAGGCGACCAGGTAGTCGATCGTGCCGCGCTGCTCGGCGGGCACGCTGCTTGGCAGCACCTCGGCGTGAGGAAGTCGCTGGCTCAGCGCCTCACACCAGATGTGAGCGTCGTCGCTATGCACCAGTACGCGCATGGTCGTCTCCTTGCTTGAACTGCGTGATCAGTAAATAATTTGCATCATGGGCGGCGGGGCGTCGTCGAGCAGCTCTCTGAGCTGCTGCAGGCCGCGCTCAAGGCGCGCGAGGTCGGGTTCGGCACCCAGGCTCAGACGAATCCGGCTGGGTGCCGGGGTCTGCTCTACCATGAAAGGCGTCGCCGTGGTGATGGCGACGCCTTCCTGCTCCGCCTGCAGGCGCAGCTCTTCGGCGCGCCAGCTAACCGGCAGCGTCAGCCACAGGTGCAGGCTGGTCGGTCGCGATGCGCGTTCATGCTGCGATAGCACCCGGGCGGCCAGCCGCTGTCGCTCGGCCAGCAGGTCGCGCTGTGTGCAGGCCATCTCTTCCACCGTACCATCGGCAAGCCAGGCGCCGGCAATCTCGAACACCAGCGGCGTGGCCATCCAGCAGGTGGCGCGCAGGCGTGGCAAAGTGTGATGAAACTGGGTCGGCGGCACGCTGAGATAGCCCGCGCGCAGTCCCGGGAGCGTCGACTTGGTCAGGCTGGTGACGTGAAAGCTGCGCAGCGGGAGGCGTGCCGTCAGCGGCGTCAGTCCCGGCGGCTCAAGCAGCGCGTGCACGTCGTCTTCGATCAGCCAGACGTCGTGACGCTGCAGCACCTCGGCCACCGCCTCGCGACGCGCCTCGCTCATGGTGGCGCCGGTGGGGTTGAGCTGGGTCGGCGTCAGGCACACCGCGCGCGGCTGGAAACGCCGGCAGGCAAGCTCCAGCGCCTCGGGGATCACGCCCTGCTCATCAATGGCAACGCCGCGCAGCTGAAAGCCCAGGGTTCGCGACAGCGCAATCAGGCCGTGATCGGTGAGCGCCTCGGTCAGTACCACGTCGGCGTGCTGCACAACCGTCGAGATCGCCAGCATCAGACCGTGAGTGGCGCCGTTGCACAGCACCAGGGTATCGGCGTCAACCGGAACGCCAAGGCGCTGCCTGAGCCATTCGCTGGCCTGCTCGCGATGGTGGGCCAGACCGGCAATGGGGCGGTTGGCGCTGACAATATCCGGCGGGCACTGCTCGGCCAGGTAAGCGAGGGATTCGCGAAAGCGCAGCTGATGCTCCGCAGGGCAGAGCGGATGGGCAATCGACAGATCGATCAAAGGCTGCTCGCTGCGCGGCTCGGGGTTGCGCAGATAGGCCGGTTCCCGACTGTCACCCAAGGAGCTGACCCAGGTGCCGCTGCCGACTCTGGCCTGCACCAGGCCCATGCGTTCGGCCTGGGCATAGGCTCGCGACACGGTTTGAACGCTGACGCCCAGCGTGTCGGCAAGCTGGCGCTGGGGCGGCAGGCGCGCGCCGGGCGCCAGCTTGCCCTGTGTGATGGCCTGTGACAGAGCGTTGGCAATTGCCAGATAGCGCGGACCGCGGTCGGTGAGGTAGCGCGTGAAGTCAATTGTCATGATTCAATAAAGGCTTTGACCCCCAGCCAAGGGCGAGTGGTATATTCAATATATGCGACATTGACCGGAAATTGTCATGATCCGATGCTAGCAAATATCATGACAATCTTGCAGGCGCTAAAGCAATTCGTAAAGTCGCCCGTGCCCCTGCCGTATCGCTGCCGATACGGTCGGATTTGGTGATGAGATCGTTGGGTGAGCGGTTCCATGACTGAGATTTCCCTGCCTTTTACCCGCGAAGAGTACGCCGATCGTCTTCGCAAGGTCCGTAGCGAGATGGCGGGCCGGGGTATTGATGTGCTGATCATCAGCGACCCTTCCAACATGGCCTGGCTGACCGGCTATGACGGCTGGTCCTTTTACGTCCACCAGTGTGTTCTGGTCGGACTCGAAGGCGAGCCGGTGTGGTATGGGCGGCGCATGGATGCCAACGGCGCGCTGCGTACCTGCTGGATCGATCCGGACAACATCGCCTACTACCCGGACCACTATGTCCAGAACCCGGACATGCACCCCATGGACTATCTGGCCCAGACGATTCTGCCCGATCGCGGCTGGCACGATGGCGTGGTGGGCATGGAGATGGACAACTACTACTTTACAGCCAAGGCGTACCAGAGCCTGCTGCGCAGCCTGCCCCACGCCCGCTTTATGGATGCCAATTCGCTGGTCAACTGGTGTCGGCTGATCAAGTCGCCCCAGGAGATCGAGTACATGCGCGTGGCGGCAAGAATCGTCGAGGGCATGCATTCGCGCATTCTCGAGGTCATCGAGCCGGGGCTGCCCAAGAGTCGGCTGGTCTCCGAAATCTATCGCGTGGGTATCGAAGGCTGGACGGACGCCGCCGGCAATATATTTGGCGGCGACTACCCGGCCATTGTGCCGATGCTGCCCACCGGCAAGGACGCCGCCGCGCCGCACCTGACCTGGGACGACACGCCGTTTCGCCAGGGCGAGGGCACCTTCTTCGAGATTGCCGGGGTCTACAAGCGCTACCACACGCCGCTGTCGCGCACCGTGTTTCTGGGTCGCCCCCCTGCGGATTTCGTGCGCGCCGAATCGGCGCTTCTCGAGGGCATCGAAAACGGCCTGGCCGTGGCCAAGCCTGGCAACCACACCGCCGATATCGCCTTGGCGCTGGGCACCGCCATGTCCAAGCACGGTTTCGACCGCGGCGGCAACCGCTGCGGCTACTCCATCGGCCTGAGCTACCCGCCGGACTGGGGCGAGCGCACCGTCAGCCTGCGCCCCACCGATGAGACCCTGCTGCAGCCGGGCATGGCCTTCCACTTCATGCCCGGGCTGTGGGAGGACGACTGGGGCATCGAGATCACCGAAAGCATTCTAATTACCGAGACCGGCTGCGAGACGCTGGCGAGCTTCCCACGCCAGCTGTTCGTCAAATAGGCTTCCTGACAGCCAATCATCACGCGGGCATGTCAACTACTTTGATGACAACACAGACAAGGAGCAGGCTTCATGAGCAAACGACCCAGCCCCATCAGCGCCACCGTCGACTTCGAGGCCGAGGGCGTTCAGCACGGCTTCCTCAAGCTGCCGATCTCCAACGACGAGTCGGCCTGGGGCGCGGTGATGATCCCGATCACGGTGATCAAGAATGGGGAGGGCCCCACCGCGCTGCTTACCGGTGGCAACCACGGCGACGAGTATGAGGGCATCACCGCGCTGCTCAAGCTGTCCAGCTCGCTTGCGGCCGAAGACGTGACCGGATGCGTG
>DATHXP010000389.1:0-3091 GCA_035459605.1 Halomonas sp.
GTGCATATCGATGTCATACTGCCGCTGGAGCTGGATCAGGGCCGCGAGGCCGCCCGGGCCATATGCTGGTCACCGCCACCACGGTGCTGATCATCGCCTGCCCCTGCGCGATGGGGCTGGCGACGCCGATTTCCACCATGATCGGGGTGGGCAAGGCCGCCGAGCACGGCGTGCTGGTGAGAAACGGCGAGGCGCTGCAGACGGCCAGCAAGCTATCTACCCTGGTGGTGGACAAGACCGGCACCCTCACCGAGGGCAAGCCGCGGGTCACCGAGGCAGAGATTCTCTTCGGCGATGAGCAGGAGGTATTGGGGCTAGTGGCGGCGCTGGAGCGCGGCTCCGAACACCCGCTGGCCGCCGCCCTGCTGGCCTACTGCGACGAGCAGGGCGCGGCCAGCCGCGAAATCAGCGGCTTCGACAGCGTCACCGGCCGCGGCGTCACGGCCCGGTCCGTGACAACATCCGGCGACGGCGGAGGCGAGGGAAAAACCCTGCTGCTGGGCAACGCCCGGCTGATGGAAGAAAACGGCGTGAGCCTGGCGGCGGGGCGCGAGTTCGCCAGCCGGCTGGAGGAGGACGCCCGCACCGTGGTGTATCTGGCCGTGGCCGGCGAGCTGGCCGCCATCTTCGGCGTCAGCGATCCGCTGCGCCACGACACCGTGGCGGCGGTGAAGCGCCTCCATGACGACGGCCTGACCATCGTCATGCTGACCGGTGATAACGAGCACACCGCCCGGGCCATCGCCCGCGCCGTGGGCATCGATGAATTCCGCGCCGGCCTGCTGCCCGAGGACAAGCACGCCGAGATCGAGCGCCTGCAGGGTGAAGGCGAGGTGGTCGGCATGGTCGGCGACGGCATCAACGACGCCCCGGCGCTGGCCCGCGCCGACGTGGGCTTCGCCATCGGCCAGGGCACCGACGTGGCCATCGAGAGCGCCGGCATCACGCTGATTCGCGGCTCGCTGCACGGCATCGCCGACGCCATCGAGATCAGCCGGGCAACGCTTAAAAATATCAAGCAGAACCTGGTCGGCGCCTTCGGCTACAACGTTGTCTGCATCCCCATCGCCGCCGGCGTGCTCTATCCGTTCACCGGCATGCTGCTGTCGCCGATGATCGCCGGCGCCGCCATGTCGCTGTCGTCGATCACCGTGGTCAGCAACGCCAACCGGCTGCGCCTGTTCCAGACCAGCAGCGCTGGCAAGAACGTCGCCGTCGCCGACGCCTCGCAGCCACGAGTCTCAGAACAGCAGGAGGTAAGCTCATGAGCACGCTCGTTGCACTGACCGTCAATCTGGCAGGGCTTGGGCTGATTGGCCTGATCGCCTGGTGGTTCTGGGGACAGGCTTGAGCCACCGGTAGCTTGCTAGACTGGAGGTAAATGCCGGACTCGGGAGGTCAACATGCCTATGCTCAACGGCGTTCTGGAAACTGCCCTCTACGTCGACGACATGGACCGTGCCAGAGGCTTCTTCGAGGACGTGATGGGGCTGGTACCCTTCAACGCCGATCACCGTTTCACCGCCTACGACGCCGGCGCCTCCACGGTGCTGCTGCTGTTCCTGGACGGCGAAACCCTGGAGACCGTCACGCTGCCCAAAGGCATGGGCACCATTCCGCCCCACGACGGTGCTGGGCGCCTGCACCTGGCCTTCGCCATTGCCGCCGGCGATCTGGCGGCCTGGGAAAAACGGCTCGACGATCACTCCGTTCCCATCGAAGGGCGCACTCACTGGCCGCGCGGCGGCGAAAGCCTCTATTTCCGCGATCCGGACGGCCACCTGATCGAGCTCGCCACGCCCGGCGTGTGGCCCAGCTACTGAGCCCCGCCTGATCGCCGGGTGGTTCTGGCCAGACGCTGTGCGAGTCCTGGACGAGCAGGAACCGCCCTCGCATGCTTGGCGCTGTCACCTTTGCTGTTCAGGGACGCATGGAGTTTGAGGGTGTCAGAAGCTATCATCACGCCGCAGAGCAAGCCGGCCCTGCTGAAAACATCGGGACACCATCATGGATGAGAAATGAACGCGACTCACACCACGGCTCGAGCCCCCGCCGCGGGAGACAAAGAGCGCAGCGCCACGGGCCGCTTCCTCCCGCTCAACAAGCGCATGGGAAGATTGCGATTCATTGTCCAGGCGCTTTCGATTATCTATGCCAGCCTGGCGGCCTTCCTGCTGCTGGGTCTGCTGCTGACGCTGGACGCCGCTCCGCCGGTCGATGAAGGCGGCACCACCGCCGCTCTCGGGGTTCTGCTGACCACGCTGTTTCTGCTGTCGGGCCTGGCCCTTGGCGTGCCCCGCGCACGGCGCCTGCACGACCTCGACCTGAGCGGCTGGTGGGCGCTGGCAGGGCTGGTTCCGCTGCTGCATCTGCCGTTGGACATTGCCCTGGCGGTGGTGCCGGGCAACAAGCCGGCCAACCGCTACGGACCACCGCCGGCCGCCAGCGGCGCGGGCACCTTTATCGCGCTCGCCGCCCTCGCGGTGATCCTTGTCGCTCTGGTGGCAGCGGGACGCTGGTTCATGCTTGATCAGCAGCAGGCTGACCTCAGCAGCTTCGATGAAGCGGACTGCAGCAGCGCGCTGGCGGGCGGCGCGGCCTCTCCCGAATGCCGGGCCGCGGCCGACGGCGGCTACGCCGAGGCCCAGTACGCCCTGGGCATCATGTACGAGTTCGGGCAGGCGGTAGAGCGCGACGATGCCGCGGCCGTCACCTGGTATCGCAAGGCGGCTGCGCAGGGCCTGGCAACGGCACAGAACAGTCTTGGCATCATGTACGACCAGGGCTGGGGCGTTGCGCAGGACGACGGCCAGGCCGTCAAGTGGTATCACCTGGCCGCGCTGCAGGGGCTGGCCGATGCCCAGAAGAGCCTGGGCCTGATGTATGCCGAAGGCCGGGGCGTGGACACCAACCTGCGCGAGGCCGCCGCCTGGTTCCAGCTGGCCGCCGCCCAGGGCAACCCCGTGGCTCAGTACCGGCTGGGGCTGCTGTATGGCGAAGGCCGCGGGGTCGAATGCAGTCACGCCGAGTCGCGCCGCTGGATCCGCAGGGCGGCCGAGCAGGGCCTGGCGGACGCCCAGCGCCAGGTGGG
>DATHXP010000390.1:0-3545 GCA_035459605.1 Halomonas sp.
CGGTGCGTCTGCCGGATGACAAGCGCGCCATCGAGACGCCGCCCGCAGAAGAAAGCGCTGAGGATGACCGGGAAGACTAGGCAAAGCTGTCACGAAGCAGTATCAGAAAAATTGAGGCAGCACGGTTCCCCCGCCCAAAAGAACGGGGGTTCGCCGCGCATTCGGGCGCCTGCCTTCGATGAACCACTTGTCCATTAGTCTAATACCCGCTTTCTCCTCCTTACTTTTTCAACGCGCCGCAAACTGTAATATTTTATTTTATTTTCATGCAGTTATATGAAAACAATCGGTCAGCGTATCGCAACACCAACTGGTCTGACCAGCTCTCCAGCTATGGAAAGCCGGGCTATCAAGCCTTAATGTCCCGCTGTCAAACAGACCCCGGTCGCCCCTTCTATCGACCGAAACAACAACTGACTGCTGATCAAGGATATCCCCCATGAACGACACCCTCCTTGCCCTGCTGGCCTTCGTGCCCCTGGTGCTTGCCGGTGTACTACTCATAGGTCTGCGCATAACAGCCAAGACTGCCATGCCGATCGTGTTCGTGGTCACCGCCATTATCGGCCTGTTCGCCTGGGAGATGAGCGCTACCCGAGTGCTGGCCTCCACCCTGCAGGGCCTGATTTTGACCGTCTCGATCCTGTGGATCATCTTCGGCGCCATCCTGCTGCTCAATACCCTGAAGCATTCGGGCGGCATCAAGGCCATTCGCAACGGTTTCTCCGGTATCAGCCCGGACCGGCGCGTGCAGGCCATTATCGTCGCCTGGCTGTTCGGCTGCTTTATCGAAGGCGCTTCCGGCTTCGGTACCCCTGCGGCCGTCGCGGCTCCGCTGATGGTCGCCCTGGGCTTTCCGGCGCTGGCCGCCGTTGTGGTCGGCATGATGATCCAGTCCACCCCGGTCTCCTTCGGAGCGGTTGGCACGCCCATCGTGGTGGGCGTCTCCGGGGGCCTGAACAAAACCGGCATCACCGAAGCTCTGGAAGCCGGCGGCTCAACCTGGATGGAATACTTTCGGCTGATCACCAGCGAGGTTGCAGTGGTTCACGGCATCGTCGGCATCCTGATGCCGCTGGTCATGGTGGTCGTCATGGTGCGCTTTTTCGGCGCCAACCGCTCCTGGAAGGAAGGCCTCTCGATCACTCCTTTCGCGATCTTCGCCGGTATCAGTTTTGTCGTGCCCTATGTGCTGGCCGGCATACTGCTGGGGCCGGAGTTTCCGTCGATGATCGGCGCCCTGGTTGGCCTGGCTATCGTCGTGCCGGCTGCCCGCCGCGGCTTCCTCATTCCCAAGGACAGCTGGGACTTCCCGGAAAGCAGCGCCTGGCCCGACCACTGGATCGGCAAACTCGAAATCAGGCTGGACGACGTCGCCGGCAAGGCGCCGATCTCCACCCTGATGGGCTGGGTGCCTTACGTGCTGCTAGCGGTCATCCTGGTTGCCTCGCGCACCATCGAGCCCTTCAAGAATGCGCTGACGTCGCTCGCCTTCAGCTGGAGCAATATCCTGGGCGAAGCCGGCGTTTCCGGCTCTATTCAGCCGCTCTACCTGCCCGGCGGCATTCTGCTGATGGTGGTCCTGCTCACCGCCCTGCTGCACCGCATGCGCCTGGGTGAGTTCAAAGCCGCCTTCGGCGAGTCCACCAAGACCATCTTCGGCGCCGGCTTCGTGCTGATCTTCACCATCCCCATGGTGCGAATCCTGATCAACTCCGGCGTCAATGCCGCCGATCTGGTCTCCATGCCGGTCGCCATGGCCCAGCTGGTGGCCGACAGCGTGGGCAGCGTCTACCCCTTCTTCGCCCCCGCCGTGGGTGCCCTGGGCGCCTTTATCGCCGGTTCCAACACCGTCTCCAACCTGATGCTGGCCGACTTCCAGTTCAGCGTCGCCCAGCAGCTCGGCATCTCCACCGCGTTCATAGTAGCGCTGCAGGCCGTGGGTGCCGCGGCGGGCAACATGATCGCCATCCACAACGTGGTGGCCGCCTCGGCCACCGTAGGCCTGCTGGGCCGCGAAGGCGAAACCATCCGCAAGACGATCCTGCCGACGCTCTACTACCTGGTCTTCACCGGGATCATCGCGCTGTTCGCCTTCTATGTGCTGGGCCTTGGCGACCCGCTGCTCGGCCTCGGCTGATCCGGGTCACACTCAGCGCGCAACGCCAGCGCCCCCGGCCTAGCCGGGGGCACTTTTACATCGAACTCAGTGGATACCGGGGTGGCTGAGCTGCTACCACTCTTCGAGCCGCATCGCCGAGCGCTCGAGGCGCTCGTCCTCGGCCTCGATCTTGCGCAGCGCCTCCCCGATACTGCTGAGATGCTCCAGGGCCACGCGGCGCGCCAGCTCCGGCTTGCCCTTGACCACGGCAGCGTGCAGCCGGGCATGCTGCTGATTGATCATCGCCCGCGGCTCGGGCCGGTGATAGAGGTTCTTCACCGAGGCGAATACCGAACTGAGCAGCAGGTCGGTCAAGCTCTGCAGCGTATGAACCAGCACCGGGTTATGCGAAGCCTGACAGATCGCCAGGTGGAAGGCGTGGTCGAGGCGCGCCAGGTGCCCCACGTCAACCGGCTCGGCGGCCGCCACATAGTCGGCCATCTCTTCATAGCGCCGCGTTATCAGCACGCGATCCGCCGGGTTGCCGCGGCTGGCGGCCAGCCACGCCGACTCGCCCTCGAGCAGGGCGCGCACCTCCAGCAGGTCGAAGAGGGTGCGCGGATGATCACGAAAGAGGTGCATCAGCGGGCTCTGCTCCTGGGCCGAGAGCAGCGGGGCCACCGTAGAACCGCGTCCCTGGCGCGTCTTGATGATGCCCTTGCTGCGCAGGATGCGTAGCCCCTCACGCAGCGAAGCGCGGGAAACGCCCAGTCTTTCACACATCCGCCGCTCCGAGGGCAGCAGCTGGCCCGGCCGGAAGACGCCGTCCAGGATCAGCCGCTCCAGGTGCGCAGCAACGCTCTCCGGCGTACGCTGTCCGCTGAAGCCTTCATCGGGGGTTAGCAACACGCTCTTCTCCATCTCCAACTGGCAAAACCAAGTGGTTAGCGCCGACCGGGCGGCGAGCCTGCAGCGGACATCTCCATCAGGGGTGTGCACTGCAAGAATGTTCCCTATAATAGACCAACAACTGGTCTGACCACCACACCACAGGCTAGACAGACCCGCCAGCGTTGCTACGATAAACATCGCTAATAATTTCAGGGGGCCGTACTCTGGGACACAAGAACCACTATCCCGGCCGCTGCCCTGACGAAACGCATGGGGAGCTTACGATGAACACCCAGTACGATGCCCGACTCGACGGAGAACCAGTCCGCCGCGACCAGTCCGAGGTCCTGGCCGATCTGCGCCAGGCGCTGCCCGACATGAAGCTGCTGCACCGCGAGGAAGACCTGCGCCCCTTTGAGTGCGATGGCCTCGCCGCCTATCGCGCCCTGCCGATGCTGGTGGCGCTGCCCGAGACCCTCGAGCAGGTCGAGACGCTGCTCAAGCGCTGCTGCGCCCTGAGCGTGCCGGTGGTCACCCGCGGGGCCGGCACCGG
>DATHXP010000391.1:0-4046 GCA_035459605.1 Halomonas sp.
CCTCCTTCCAACGATCCTTCCGGCCCAGACACCAACCCGTCCTGGGGCGGTCGCTTCAGCGAGCCTACCGATACGTTCGTGGCGCGCTTTACCGCCTCGGTGGATTTCGATCGCAAGCTGGCCCTGCACGATATTCAGGGCTCGCGCGCCCATGCCACCATGCTGGCCCGGGTGGGCGTGCTGAGCGAGGACGAGCGCGACACGATACTCACCGGCCTCGACGCGGTGCAGGCGGACATCGTGGCCGGCACCTTCGAATGGTCGGTTGAGCTCGAAGACGTGCACATGAACATCGAGGCCCGGCTGACCGACAAGATCGGCATCGCCGGCAAGAAGCTGCACACCGGCCGCTCGCGCAACGACCAGGTGGCCACCGATATTCGCCTCTACCTGCGCGACGAGATCGACACCCTGGCCGCCGAGCTGGCGCGCCTGCGCCAGGGCCTGATCGCGCTGGCCGAGCGCGAGGCCGACACTGTCATGCCCGGCTTCACCCACCTGCAGACCGCCCAGCCGGTGACCTTCGGCCACCACCTGCTGGCCTGGCAGGAGATGCTCGCCCGCGACCACGAGCGCCTGCTCGACTGCCGCAGGCGGGTCAACGTGCTGCCGCTGGGCGCCGCCGCGCTGGCCGGCACCAGCTACCCCATCGACCGCCACCTGACCGCCGAGCTGCTGGGCTTCGAGCGCCCCGCCGAGAACAGCCTGGACGCGGTCAGCGACCGCGACTTCGCCATCGAGTTCACCGCTTTCGCCAGCCTGCTGATGATGCATCTGTCGCGGATGAGCGAAGAGCTGGTGCTGTGGACCAGCGCCCAGTTTGCCTTCATCGAGCTGCCCGACCGCTTCTGCACCGGCTCATCGATCATGCCGCAGAAGAAGAACCCCGACGTGCCGGAGCTGGTGCGCGGCAAGACCGGCCGCGTCTACGGCCACCTGATGAGCCTGCTGACGCTGATGAAGTCGCAGCCGCTGGCCTACAACAAGGACAATCAGGAAGACAAGGAGCCGCTGTTCGACACCCTGGCCACGGTGCAGGACTGCCTCAAGGCGTTTGCCGACATGGTGCCGGCCATCGAGTCCAGGGCCGGCAGCATGCGCGAAGCCGCGCGCCAGGGCTTCTCCACCGCCACCGACCTGGCCGACTACCTGGTGCGCAAGGGCGTGGCCTTCCGCGACGCCCACGACATCGTCGGGCGCGCGGTGGCCTACGGCCTGGGCGAGGAGAAGGATCTGTCGGACATGCGCCTCGACGAGCTGCGCCAGTTCTCCGAGGCCATCGGCGACGACGTCTTCGCGGTGCTTACCCTGGAGGGCTCGGTGGCCGCGCGCAACCATATCGGCGGCACCGCCCCCGACCAGGTGCGCGCCGCCGCCCAGCGCGCCCGGGATGCGCTGAGCGCGTTGGCCAGCGGAGCGCCGCGCTGATGCGCGCGGCGCTGCCGGCTACGCCGCTTGCAGCGGCGCTAGGTCTGACATTCAGCCTGACGCTGGGCCTGCTGCTGGGCGGCTGCGGCCAGAAGGGCCCGCTCTACCTGCCCGGCGACGAGGCCGCCGCCGAGCGCTACGGCATCCCCGCGCAGAGCGACGCCGAGCCGGAAGAGGCAGAGGAGCCTCCGTCCGAACAGACCGACGCGCCGATCGACAAGCCAGGCCAGGAGGCGCCCGCCGCCCCGGCCACCGATGACAAGCGAGACCGCTGATGGATCATTTCGAGTACCGCGATGGCCTCATGTACGCAGAAGAGCTGCCGCTCGACCGCGTGGCCGAGCAGTTCGGCACGCCCTGCTATGTCTATTCGCGGGCGACCCTGAGCCGCCACCTGCGCGCCTATACCGAGGCCCTGGGCGACCATCCGCACCTGATCTGCTACGCGGTCAAGGCCAACTCCAACCTGGCCGTGCTCGACGTGCTGGCACGCCAGGGCGCCGGTTTCGACATCGTTTCCGTGGGCGAGCTCGAGCGGGTGCTGGCGGCCGGCGGCGATCCGGCCAAGGTGGTATTTTCCGGCGTCGCCAAGCAGGAGGCCGAGCTGGCGCGCGCCCTGGACGCCGGCATCAAGTGCTTCAACGTCGAGTCCAGCGCCGAGCTCGAGCGCCTTGACGAGGTAGCGAAGCGCCTGGGCAAGGTCGCGCCGGTCTCGCTGCGGGTCAACCCGGACGTGGATGCCGGCACGCATCCGTACATCTCCACCGGCCTCAAGGACAACAAGTTCGGCATCGCGGTGAGCGAGGCCCGGGAGGTCTATCGCCGCGCCAGCAGGATGGATAATCTGCGCGTCGTCGGCATCGACTGCCACATCGGCTCCCAGCTGACCGAGCTGTCCCCTTTTCTGGATGCTCTGGAGCGCCTGCTGGTGCTGCTGGACACCCTGCGCGAAGACGGCATCGAGGTCGAGCACCTGGACCTGGGCGGCGGCCTGGGCGTAACCTACCGCGACGAAACCCCGCCGCACCCCAGCGAATACGCCAGCGCCCTGCTGGAGCGGCTGTCGCGCTGGCCGGGCAGCGAGCGCCTGACGCTGCTGTTCGAGCCGGGCCGTTCGATTGCCGCCAATGCCGGCGTGCTGCTGACCCGGGTCGAGTTTCTCAAGCCCGGCGCGACCAAGAACTTTGCCATCGTCGATGCCGGCATGAACGACCTGATTCGCCCGGCGCTGTACCAGGCCTGGCAGGCCATCCTGCCGGTGGATACCCGCTCGCCGCGCGAGACCGGCGTCTATGACGTGGTGGGCCCGGTGTGCGAGACCGGCGACTTCCTCGGCAAGGAGCGCGAACTGGCCGTCGCCGCCGGCGATCTGCTGGCGGTGCGCTCCGCGGGGGCCTACGGCTTCGTGATGGCCTCGAACTACAACAGCCGCCCGCGCCCGGCGGAGGTAATGGTCGACGGCGACCGCGCCCATCTGGTGCGCCGCCGCGAGCGGCTGGACGAGCTGTGGGCCGGCGAATCGCTGCTGCCCGACGATGACACTTAGCGGGGCATGACGATGCTGCTGTATTTCACCAAGATGCACGGCCTGGGCAATGACTTCATGGTCGTGGATTTGATCACCCAGCGCGCCCGACTGCGCCCCGAGCAGGTCCGCGCCCTGGCCGATCGGCGCCTGGGAGTCGGTTTTGACCAGCTGCTGACGGTCGAGCCGCCCCAGGATCCGGACATGGACTTCCGCTACCGGATCTACAACACCGACGGCGGCGAGGTGGAGAACTGCGGCAACGGCGCGCGCTGCTTTGCGCGCTTCGTCCGCGACCAGCGCCTGACCCACAAGCGTGAGATTCGTGTCGAAACCGCCGGCGGGCCGCTCAGGCTGCACATCGAAAACGACGGGCAGGTTCGCGTCGACATGGGCCGGCCGCGCTTCGCGCCCGCCGCGCTGCCCTTCGACGCCGCCGAGGACCGCCCCGCGCACGCGCTCGAGGTGAACGGCCAGAGCTACCGGATCGGCGCGGTTTCCATGGGCAATCCCCATGCGATACTGCGCGTGGACAGCGTCGACGCGGCTCCGGTGGCCACCCTGGGGCCGGCCATCGGGCAGCATCCGCGTTTCCCGAAGGGGGTCAACGTGGGCTTCATGCAGGTCGTTTCAGCGCAGCACATCCGCCTGCGGGTATTCGAGCGCGGCAGCGGCGAAACCCTGGCCTGCGGCACCGGCGCCTGCGCCGCCGTGGCCAGCGGCATTCGCCAAGGCTTCCTGAAAAGCCCGGTGCGGGTGCGGCTGCCCGGCGGCGAGCTGGAGATCGCCTGGCCCGCCGAGGACGCATCGCTGATCATGACCGGCCCCGCCGAACGCGTCTTTGATGGACGCGTTCCCTTGAATTGAGTCACGCTGTGTTGAGTTACACTGATTGAAGCAAGTCGATAGCTGAGCCCGTCTGGGCGCTGGAGAACACGCGCATGAGCCAAGTCATTCCCGAGCCTCGCAAGACCCTGGACCCTGACGTGGTTGCCCAGTGGTTAGCCCGCCATCCCGATTTTTTCGTCGGCCGCGAGGGGCTGCTGCAGCAGCTGCGTGTGCCCCACCCGGAAGCTCGCGGCGCCATCTCGCT
>DATHXP010000392.1:0-25018 GCA_035459605.1 Halomonas sp.
ACCGGGTCGGCGACGCTGACCAGCCCGACGATGGCGCCATCGACCACCACGAACATCACCGTCTCGCCTTCATCCCGACGGGCGTTGGCGGTGTCCGCCAGCTTGCCGCCGTCGAGGCCCAGTTCGACCATCAGCCTGGCATTGCCGAGCGCGACGGATTTTCCATCAACTACACCCTTCACGCCCATGCCGGTCACGGCCTCGAAATCGCTCGCTTCGGCCAGCGGGACGTCGCGCTCCTCGGCGCCGGTGACGATGGCTTCGGCCAGCGGGTGCTCGGACCCCTTTTCCAGCGTCGCGGCCAGACGCAGCACCTCGGTTTCGTCGTGCCCCTCTTCGGGAAGCACGGCAACGAGCTTGGGCTTGCCTTCGGTCAGCGTGCCGGTCTTATCGACGATCAGCGTATCGACCTTGGCGAAACGCTCCAGCGCCTCGGCGTTCTTGATCAGCACGCCAGCCTGCGCGCCACGGCCGGTGGCCGTCATGATCGACATCGGCGTGGCAAGCCCCAGGGCACAGGGGCAGGCGATGATCAGTACCGCCACCGCCGAAACCAGTCCGTAGGCCAGTGCCGGGGCCGGCCCCCAGATCGCCCAGGAAACGAAGGAAACGATCGCGATGCCGATCACCGCCGGGACGAACTTGCCCGCCACCTTATCGGCGAATTTCTGAATCGGCGCTCGCGAGCGCTGTGCCGCGGCTACCATCTCGACGATCTGCGCCAACATGGTGTCCGCACCGACCCGGGTAGCTTCCATGATCACACTCCCGGTACCGTTGATCGTGGCCCCGGTGACCTTGTCGCCGGCGACCTTTTCCACCGGCATTGGCTCACCGGAGATCATCGATTCGTCGATGAAAGAGCGGCCCTCGATCACCGCGCCGTCCACCGGTACCTTGTCGCCGGGGCGCACCCGCAAGTGATCGCCGACCTGCACGTCCTCCAACGGGATTTCTTCTTCGCTGCCGTCAGGGCGGATCACCCGTGCGGTCTTGGCCGCCATGTCCAGCAGCGCACGGATCGCCTTGCCGGTGCCTTCACGGGCGCGCAGCTCCATGACCTGGCCCAGCAGCACCAGGGCGACGATCACCGCCGCGGCCTCGAAATAGACCCCGACGGTGCCATCCTCCCGGCGAAAGCCCTCGGGGAAGATGCCCGGCGCCAGCACCGCGATGGTCGAGAAGACAAAGGCCGCGCCGACCCCCATGCCGATCAGGCTGAACATGTTGAGGTTCATGGTGCGAAACGAATTCCAGCCGCGCACGAAGAACGGCCAGCCCGACCACAGAATCACCGGCGTGCTGAATACCAGCTCGAGCCACAGCG
Source organism: Halomonas sp. (assembly GCA_035459605.1). GTDB lineage: Bacteria > Pseudomonadota > Gammaproteobacteria > Pseudomonadales > Halomonadaceae > Halomonas. The sequence continues at coordinate 1,328 of DATHXP010000392.1, forward strand.
AGGTCCGTTCGCCGAAGAAGTCGCGAATCGCCGTGACGCCCACATAGGGCGACATCGCCAGCACCAGCACCGGGAGCGTGAGGACGGCCGCGACCCAAAAGCGCCGAGTGAAGTCCACCAGTTCGGGATTCGGCCCCTCGTCGTCGACCGCCGCCGATTCCAGCTCCAGCCCCATGCCGCACAGCGGGCAGGCCCCATGCTTGGTCTGGCGCACTTCGGGGTGCATGGGGCAGGTGTAGACGGCACCAGTGTGACCGGTGGGCACCGTGTCGTACTGGCCGCCGCGCACCGGTGCGCTCGCCTCATGGCTGGCGTGATAGGCATGCCCGTGACACTCGCCATGGTCATGGTCGGTATGGGCCTGCGAGTCGCCGCTGCCCACGGGCACGAGGTGCATGCCGCACTTTGGGCAATCGCCGGGCTGGTCGGCGACCACCTCCGGGTGCATCGGGCAAGTGTACTGAGCGGCCTCCTGCTTGCCGTGCTGCGAGTGTTCCTGCCGCTTTATGTGTTGCTGAGTCATATAATTGTCTCCGTCACCTTGATGAGCCTCTCCCACACGATCGGATTTCCTTCTTTTAGTGGTAACTCTGTCGACAAGTCCTGCTATCAGGGTAAAACCTGTGGGTAACCCAAAGGTCAAGCGAAAAAGCGAGTAGGCGTCTCTTGACCTTCGTCAATCTCCAGTCTAGGCAGCCAAGCTGAATTAGCGCTGAATACTTGCGTTGAGGTGGAGTGTTTGGAGGGCATCACAGATCTTCCATCCGTGCCGCGTCCCGGGCGATGCGCATGGCTTCGTGTTTCTCGAGTTTCATAAGCTGCTCGAGAAGCTCGCGAGTCGAGGTCACTTCAGAGCGTGAATGCAAGTAGCGATATAGGCCAATAATCTTTTCATGCACGGAGAGCAGGGTGGCGGTGGCTTGCCGCGTGTCCATATCGCGAAACTCGGCCTGACACTCCTCGTGAGGCTTGACCGGGTATTTCTCGAAATATTCGTAACACCAGGTATTGAGTGCCGCGGGGGTGGCATGCTGCTTGGTCAGCGTGAGGACGCGGCTGAGTTCCCGTTCATGGTGGGCGAGATAATCCAGCAGCATCTTGAGCCGTTCACTCTCGCTACCCTCGCCGCAATGGGTCAGGCAATCCGCCAGGTTGGTGTGAATCGCCTTCGTCCAGTCCAGGACATCGCTCATTGTTTCGACTTGCATCGTTGTCTCCCGCTTGTATGTCAACGCTCAGTTTTCGGAAGCGCCCGTGTCGCTCGCAATCGTCTTGGTGTCCCAATAGACGTTTCAGTGTGCTGAGCGTTACAGTGCGTTCGTTCGGCCTTAGCGGTGTATTAATTGCGTAACTATCTGTGAAACCTCGACTTATCGCGAGCTATTTGCCAGTTCCCGCCACAGCCCCCAGCGCGGAATGAGCATCGGCACACGACGCCGGTAGGTGCGGTAGGCGTCGCCGAACTGGGCCAGCATCTGCTTTTCCTCGCGGTGGGCCAACCAGACGTAGGCCAGTACGATCACCGGAAACAGGCCGATCGAAAACAGTGTTGGCCAATGCACCACGCCTTCGCCGAACAAGGCAATGAACAAACCGGTGTATTGGGGATGGCGTACGAGGGCATACAGGCCGCCGGTCACCAAAAGGCCTTCGCGTCGCGCCCTGTGCACCTGCCGCCAGCCTTGGATGAATATCCCGATGCCGATAAACGCCAGGCCGTAACCGAGTAGCATGGAGATCAGCATGCCGGTCTCGCCCAGCCCCACCAGCGACGACCAGAGATTGGCGCTGACATAGTCGCTATCCAGGCCGAAGAAACGTACCAGCAGGTAGACGGTCAGTGGAAAGCCGTACATCTCGGCGTAGAGCGCGATGATGAAGGCCTGCACCGCACCGGCACCGGCCCATTCGCGCCAAGTCTTTGGGGCGAAATAGCGATAGAAGAACCAGGAGACCAAGACGATGACGATCAGCGCAAGGCCCCAGGTTCCGGTATGATTGATGGATTCGCTCATGGTTTTTACCCGTTAGCGTTGTCGATTAAAATAGCCTGATCCGATGCTTCTCTTACGAGGTCACACCAGGTTAAGTGCCGGAGAAGAATGCAGCTGATTAGAAAACACGCCTAGACGCATTGGCATGGATGAACGGCACGATTCTTGCTCACTCTCGACATCTCCCATGACGGCCAGAAGCTGGCACTGAGCGGCATCGCATCGCTATAAAGCATCCCTTATGCGGACACTTCGGCAAGGATCAGGAGTCAAATTGATAGTGCGTGCAGGCGCTCACGCCGTGCTTGCGCCTGGCAAGGCACGCGGGATCGACTTAGTAGGCGTCACTACGACGATGAGTACGAGCGGCAAAGAAGTTATAGAGCGGGCCGAAGACCAGGGCTACGTACCAGCCATAGCTAAAGCTTTCCGCCAGGCCCAGAAGGAAGCTGGGCCAGCTCAACCAGGTAAAGCCCGGCAGCAGGCGCAGCCAGCTCTTATACATCGCCCGGTCGGGAAACAGCAGGTCGAAGCCGACGCACAAGGAGAAGGTCACGGCTAGAAACAGTCCCAGGCTCATCCCCAGGGCGATCACCGGGATTTGCGGTGCGGCTTGGCTCGGCAAGGGCGTGCCATAATGCGGCCTGGGCTTGATCCTTGAAGCGCTCTCGACGTCAGGCATGTTCGCTCTCCGGCTGGGCGGGCAGGCGCTTGGTGTCATCAGCGGCGAGGTATTGCGCGGGTGCGGCCTCGAAGCGCTCCCGGCAGTCGCGGGAGCAGAAGTAATAGACGTGGCCGTCGTGGACGCTTGGCTTGGCCGTTTCGGTGCTGACGGTCTTGCCGCATACGGGGTCCACGTCGTCGACGGGTGGGGTCCAGCGCAGGTTTCCGGTGGCCTGTTCCTCAGGCGCTCCCTCGCCATGCTTGGCCTTGCCCCGTCCATGGCCCATCACGTGAGCACCGCAGCCAAACCGCATCATCAGGAAGATGATGCCTGCCCAGAGCATGAAGTACACCAGTTCATTCATCATCTCTCTCCTTTGTCATCAACCTCGTGGGGCTTCGTACAAGCGAGCTTGGTTAGGCTAATAATCTATTGGCAACCCGAGGATCAAGTGAAAAACAAGCGGGGATCACTCAGCTCTTGTCAAACTCTAGTCTAGGCAGCCAAACTGAATTAACGCTGAATGTGGTAGGCGGGGAACTGCATGAGTCAGGGGAGGGCATCCGAACGGTAGAAAGTCGATCCAAAATTGGACGATCCATGTTCGCATGGTGCTGGTTCGTAGCTTATTCAGGTGGTACGCCTGTCTGGCTCCGGTGCCGGCGCAGCACCGGAGCCAGACAGGAAGATGTCACTAGCCAAGAACAAGCGCTTGGATGAAAGCATAGGGGCCGTGATAACATGAAGACAGTTCACAAGAGGCTTCAAGCCACGGTAGTGCCTATGGCAGTTCATCCGGGGTCTGTTGGATCCCGGCGCGTATCTTCCTGCTGTAATCACACCGACAATCCAGATAGCCGTGCACGGGGCAGGTTCGGCAGGTTTCCTCCAGGCGCTTCCGGAGCGACTGACGGGCTCGATGCAGGCGCACCCGTAGATGGCCTAAGGTGATGTCGAGCGCGGCGGCAAGGCTTTCGCGAGACTCGCCCACCAGGTCCACGCGCCAGATGATATTTGCGTACTCCGCTTTCAGGGTCGGCAGCAGTTTGTAGAGACAGACGCAAATAATGACATCCAGGTCGTCTTCATCAGTCAGCGCGCTGGATTCCCGATAGGAATAGTCCCCTTCGAGGCGGCGCCTTCTGCTTTGCGCTCGGTAGTAGTCGATCAGGGTCGTCTCCAGCACGCGCTGCATCCAAGCGCGCACCTTTTGCGTGTCGCGAATATCGTCGACTCGTGTAAGCACCTTGACATAGAAGTCGTGCAGCACGTCGGCGGCTTCCTCTTCGTCGTCAAGTCGACGTATTAGAAAGCGCAACAGGTGTTGATGGACCTCTACGATCACCGTGTGTACGGCATCATTGACCGCATTGCTGCTGCTATCCAGGGGCATTATGTCTTCCGTTATCATCACAATGAAACGAGACGAACTGCCTGTCACTCAGCGCGAGAGATCCTTCCGGCGCTCTTCGTATTCCTGCTTATCTATTTCGCCCTTGGCGTAGCGCTCCTGAAGGATTTCCAACGGCGTTGGGCGCCGTGACAGGCCAGATTCCGATACGCCGCCACGATCTGGCGTATTGGTGCGACTCAGCCATCGTACCAGCAGCACGGCCAAGGCGATGACGCCTCCCCAAAAAACGAGCATCATAAGGCCACCAAATAACATATGCCCCCAGCCCCAGGCTGGATGCCAGAATGAATCGTCATACCGTTGGGCCAGTGCTGGAGAAGTTGCGGAAAAGCCAAGCATCAGCGTGCAAATGGATAGCCACAGGTGCCTCATGGTGAACCTCCTATCTATACCGATAGACAAGTATTGCTTTAACGGCGCCATTCATGTCTTGAGATCACGTTTGCGCGTCTCGTACTCCTGCTTGTCGATCTCACCTCGCGCATAGCGCTCCTGTAGAAACTCCAGCGGCGTTGGGCGCTGCTGAAAAACAGCTTCGCTCTCGTTGCGAGTCCGCCCACCCATGGAGGAGACGATCAGGGCGATGATGCCCCCCCAGAACAGCACCATCATGAGTCCGCCAAAGAGCATGTGTCCCCAGCCGTAACCCCCCATATGCGCCATCATATTACCCCACATGATTTGAACCTCCTTTATATCAGCATCAGCTACAGGTTAAAACTTGTGGGCAGCCCAAAGGTCAAGAAAGAGCAACAAGAAGCATGTCAAATTTGATTTCAGTCAGTTTCAGGCAGCCGTCGTGAAAGTGAAGCAAGGCTCAATGACCAGGTTGGCAGGAACGCTGATGCGTCAGCGCAGCGTATTCACAGGCCAGCTCGAGAGAAACGACAACGAAAAGCACCTTTATCAAGTAAGTATCAATCCTTGCCTCCATTACGGCTGAATATCCTGCATCGTTTCTGAAACATATCGCTCCGAAAAGCGCGTCGTTAAAGAAAGCATTATTGGCATGTTGAGTTGAAAACTAACTGATGATACATGACAAAGCTGAATTTTAGCTGAATGCCATTAAAAATAAAAAACCTATCGGAGAGGCAGCAAACGCTTTTTAAAGTCATTAAAAAAGGCAATAATACTTCTCCAACCAAGCTTGGCGTCTGAAAGCCAATCACGGCATATCATATCCATCGGTACCGGCTCATGGTGCCCCAGGAAATCGAGGAGCAAAACACGATGCGTATGGCAAGGACCTCCGTAGGCTTTATTTTAATAGCCTTGCTCAGCGGCTGCGGTGAAGAGACGGTGGATGGGCGCTGGTACACGCAAGTCCAGGTTGAGCGTGGGAAAACCGTCTTTTCCGAGAGTTGTGCGAGCTGCCACGGCGGCAACGCACAAGGTGCCTTTGATTGGAGAAGGCCTCAGAAAGATGGCTCCTATCCGCCGCCGCCCCTCAACGGATCCGCTCATGCCTGGCACCATCCATTCAACATGCTGCTGCGCACCATCAATCAAGGTGGCGCGCCTATAGGTGGACAAATGCCGGCCTTCCAAGACGCCCTCTCCAAGGACGACAAGAAAGCCGCCATCGCCTACTTCCAGAGCAAGTGGGACCAGCGGATCTATGATGCATGGCTCGACAGAGGGGGGCTCTAGCCCCTCCTTGCAATCACGGCGGCTTTATTGAACTTGCTCTTGGCCTATGCCCAGCAGGATATCCCTTCCAGACAGAAAGGCGCTGGCAGGGAATGAAACAAAATATGGGCCAGGGTATGGGAGTAGATGAGCCAAGGGCGACATGCAGCAGCTGATGATGGAGCACATGCAGGCCTTGCAAGAAATGCAGATGGCTGACATCGACGCTCTTTCTATTAACCTTTGGCCTTGAGAACGGATTTCGCGACAGTGTACTGTTTGCAAGTGTGCCCGGACTGGGCGCTTTTCATTCCATCTGCCGCAGGGACAGGATCAACTGCCATATCTGGGTCTCATCCAGCGCGTCTTTGAACGGCGGCATCGCGCTGCCCACGGGCGAGCCACCTTCGGCGATAGTCCAGTACAGATAGGCATCGCTTGCCATGGGCATTTTGCTGAACGCGGCAATATTGGTAGGGCGCGGGTTCAGGTTTTCCCCGGCGGGGCCGTCGCCGCGACCGGATGGACCGTGGCAGGAGGCGCAGTAGAGCTCATAGCTTTGTCGGCCGGCTTGGGTGTTGTTCGCGGTAGGTTGCAGAGGGTTGGTTTTCGAGGCGTATAGCGAGTCGATGCCGTGACGCATAACATAGCGGTGGCGCGTCATAGACATGCCGCGCGTACCGTCACCACCCATCATGCCACCGCCCATCATGCCACGTCCCTGCATTCCATGCATTTGGGCCAGGCTGAATGTGGCAGCCATCAGAAGACTTGCCGCCACGATACTCCATGCCAGAAATCTCATTTGTCTCCTCCTCTGATCCCACTATTATTGATTCGGCAATCAAATGGGTCATCCTGGACGCCGCGTTGGTGCTCGCGATGCATGACGCCCCCGTTGGCTACCATTATAAAAGCGCTGGTTCAAACAGCCGTTCATGTTTTGAGATCGCGCCTGCGCGCCTCGTATTCCTGCTTGTCGATCTCACCTCGCGCATAGCGTTCCTGCAGAAACTCCAGTGGCGTTGGGCGCTGCTTAGAAACGGCCTCGCTCCTACCACTGTGAGTCTGCCCGCCTATGGAAGTGGCGATCAGGGCAATGATGCCCCCCCAGAACAGCACCATCATGAGTCCGCCAAAGAGCATGTGTCCCCAGCCGTAGCTCCCCATATGCGCTATCATATTGCCCCACATACTGTGGATCTCCTTTATGTCAGTACAGGCTCCGGTTCCTGCGCTTCGTGCGTCTTGTGCTTGAGCCGTTCGGCGATATCTTCCGCGCTTCCCTAGGCACAGCTTAAAACCTGTGGGTAGCCCAAAGGTCAAGGAAGAGTGACAGGAAATCATGTCGGGATTGATTCCAGTCAGCTTTAGACAGTTATCCTAGAAGTAAAGCAAAGTTCAAAGCGTGTTGACATGAAATGCTGACGCGTCATTGTAACGTCTTCACAGGTCATCTCGAGAGAGCCGAAGACGAAAAGCACATTTATTCGGTACCTATCAGGCCTCGTATCCATGGTGGCTGAATCACCGTTAAATATCCTTCGTTGCTTCTGATAAATAGCTCATAAGATTGTTTCATTAAAGCGCATATTGTTGACACTATTTGAGAAAATAACAAATATTATACGACAAACCTGAATTTTACCTGAATGCTATTTCAGTTGGAGGAGATCTTTGAAGGATGGCTCCTATCCGCCGCCGCTCCTCAACGGATCCGCTCATGCCTGGCACCATCCATTCAACATGCTGATGCGCACCATCAATCAAGGTGGCGCTCCGGTAGGTGGGAAAATTCCGGCCTTCGCAGACGAACTTTCAAGGACGACAAGAAGGCAGCCATCGCCTACTTCCAGGGCAAATGGGGCCAGCGGATCTATGATGCATGGCTCGATAGGGGTGGGCTCTAGCCTCTCCGTACAACTCGCCTCGCGGAGCGAAAGGCAACGGCTGATGCTTCGGCTTGATCTTGAGATCTATCATGCTGCTGGACGATATTTTCAGTTTATATTCAGATATTTTGCATAAACTGAGCGCGTCAGGAAATAAGTGCAGCTAATGCAAAGAACTGTACAGCTGCGCAGTGCTAAACAACGCAAGATAGAGGAAGCTCAAAATGATATTTTCACGGCTCTTGACCATACTGCTATTTTCTCTGGGGATCGCTTCTGGTGCCCAGGCAGCTCAATGGACTACACCACTCATCGAGGGCTACGGCAAGGTCCAATACGATGCGAACGCCGCTTTTCAACCCAAGCTGGACGAACAGTACAAGGTCGTTTTCGCCATCGATAGCGATCGGCAGCACGACGGCGTCAACGCGGATCTGTGGATCGTTGCCCGCTTCATGAATCTCATGGCTGCTGCCGGCATGGATCCAGATAACGTTGAGGTCGTGGCGATGATCTCGGGAAGCGCCACTCCGCTTGCAATGAACGATAAGCTCTATCGCCAGCGTAACGATGCGCTCAATCCCGATCAGGAATTGCTAAAGGCGCTGGCGGACAACGGCGTCAAGATCTACGTCTGCGAACAGGCTCTGGCTGGTTTTGACATCGACCCTGCTAACCAAGTCAACGAGCACATCGAACCGGTGCTATCCGCATTGACCACCATCCCCCAGCTACAGATGGATGGCTACGTCCTGATGCCCTGACGCGGAAAAACGGCGATGTGTCAGCTCCTTGCTCCACCCCACTGGCCGTCGTGATGCACGAAGAGGGACTCTTGCTCGCGCGTCTCAGAAACGAACTTGACATGGGTCTGCGAGGCTATCATGGCTCGACAGGGGCGGGCTCTAGTCTCTCCTTGCAAACGACCCGGGAAACAGATCGCAGCAGCTGATGGTCTCGGTTCAGCTTGATGCAAGTCAATATTCCGTCCAGCGCATTCAGTTTGTTTTCAGATATATTGTATAAACTAAATATGTCTGGCAATGATGTCAGCCAATGCAAAGGAGAGTGTTATGAAAAAGTACGTCTTCGTCGGTGCCATGGCAGCCTTGTTGACCTTACCCTTGGCCTATGCCCAGCAGGAGGCTTCTTCCAGCCAGCAAAGCGCTGGCAAGGGAATGGGTCAAGGCATGGGAATGATGAGCCAGGGCGACATGCAGCAGCGCATGCAGGCAATGCACGGCACGATGCAGCAGCTCCACAATACCCAGGACCCACAGCAGCGTCGGCAGTTGATGGAACAGCACATGCAAGAGATGCAGCAAATGCATCAGTCGATGGGGGGCATGATGCGTGGCGGCATGGGTCAGAACATGCAGGACATGGACCCCGAGCAACGCCTGGAAATGATGCAGCAGCGCATGGATATGATGCAGGGCATGCAGCAGCAGATGATGGAACACATGCAAGCCCAGCAAGCCATGCAAAACGCTAGCGAATAGCCGTCAATCCACCCACGTGGCGCTCCGGTGATCGTTATTACCGGGGCGTTTCCTTGTTTGCTACTCCAGGTGCAACCACAGTTTCACGGCCCTTCGGTAGCGCGATGGCACCACTCTCCAGGCAAAGGGAAGCAAGGTGATGGTTCCGAGCACAAGCACCGTGAGGGCGATACGTTGCCAATCGCCGGAGGCAATTTCGGCACCGAAGTGGGCCAGCAGAAAGCTTGCCGGCAGGATGCCCAAAAGGGTTGCAAGGGCAAAGCGCCACACCTTGAGCGGCGTCAGCCCGGCAGCATAGCTGACGAGATCGAAGGAGAGAAAAGGCATCAGTCGGGTAGTGAAAACGACTAGCATCAAGGCATTCTGCGACGTGACGAAACGATTCAGGAAACCCGTGGTCAGGCGCGTCTTCAACCAGGCGGTTAACGCTTCCCGGCCAAGGAGGCGCGCAATGGCGAAGGCAATCAACGCCCCCGCTTCGGAGCCGATGGCCACGTAAAGCGTGCCCCACACATGACCGTAGGCGGCGCCGGACGCCAGGGCAATCGGCGCGCTGGGAATCGGGCTCATGACGATCGCCACCGTCATGAGCCCGATGATCAAGGCCGGCCCGTAGGCTCCGAGTCGTCCCACCGCCTGCTCGAGCTTCTCGCCATCATGCAATATCTCCAGCGTTCCGGTGCGCCACAGTACGAGTGTCGTCACGAGAAAAACGGCGAGTATTGCCACCCCGAGTAGAATACGCCGCCAGGGCGACTTGGAAAGGCGTCTTATGGCATGACTCCCGCGCACGCTATCGCTTCTACCCAAATCTGGCATCCAGGTTCTCCGCTATCAACAGAGGAGAGAGGCCATGTCGACAGCTTATCTATACGGCAGCTTGATGCGTACTCCCAGTCCCCCTTCGGGCGATGCAAAAAACGCCGCCTCGCCGCGATAGTGCGCAACGATCTGCTTCAGGATCGCCAATCCGAGGCCATGCCCAGGCGTGCTCTCATCCAGGCGCTTGCCGCGCTCGCCGAGCTGCGACAGGGCGGGGGCTGGCACGCCCGGTCCATCGTCTTCGACCTCGAGCACCAGGGCCTGTTCCGGACCCAAGCCCAGGCGACAGGTGACCTGTTCACGCGCCCACTTGCCGGCGTTATCGAGCACAACCCCCAGCATCTCGTTCAGGTCCTGGCGCTCCACCGCAACGCTGTGCTTCGGCGGTAGCCGCACATCGAGCGCGAAACGCTTGTCGGGATAGAGCGTGCGCATCATGTCGATCAGCGTGGCGGCTTCCTGGGCCACCACGGCGTGCTGGGCGCTGCCCGGGCCGGCGAAGCGAGCCCGGCGCAGTTCGGAAGTCAGCTGTGCCTGTATTCCTTCCAGGCGCTCGAGCATGCGCTGTCGACGTCGTTCGTCGATCGGTCGTCGACCGCGGAGCACCTGAGTCACCGCCGCCAGCGGGGTTTGCAGCGTGTGGGAAAGGTTGGCGACCGCCTCCCGGGAGCGCTGCACGCGACGCTGCAGCTCATCCATGAAATGATTCAATTGGATGAGCAGGCCATCCAGTTCGGAAGGACAGTCAAGGTCGAGCCGCTCACGCTGACCGGTCTGAAATTCGGCAAGCTGTTTCTGCAACCGAGCCAGGGGACGAAGACTGCGATTGACAGCTAACAAGTTCATTAAAATCAGAGAGATAAGCACCAGACCGGCGATCCCTCCCACCCACCAGTGCAGCGTTCTCAGGCCCGCCTCTACCGGAGCGAAGTCATCGCCCACCAGCAGCACGCCGGGCTCGCCATTTAGTTCGAAGGTATCCCGGTAGACGAGCAGGTAATGCCCCCGCCATTCGACGTCGAACAGCTGGTCATCGCCACCGTCAAGATGCGGCTCCAGAGGGGGAAGCCAATTCGGATGCGACGAGGAAATCCGGTCGCCAACCCGCAATACGTAGAGATGATGGAAGACCTCGGTGTCCGGCGAGTCCGCTTCGAACCATTGAACAGACGTCCCTTCCAGCCGCTCCAGCCTGCCGAGGGTATAGCGGGCTTCCTGACGCAGCCTCTCGCCGAGAAACTCCCGGGCCAGGTCGCGCAGCAGGATGCCGTGCAGCAGCCAGATCACGCTGACCACCAGCAGCGCCACCACTCCCAATCGAACCAGCAGGTTGAAACGCAGGCTTCGGCTGTCAAAGAGAAGGAAAGACATAGCCCTGCCCACGCCGCGTCTGGATGACATCCTTGCCCAGCAAGCGTCGCAAGCGTCCCACGTACACTTCGACCAGGTTGGGCGCCGCGGCGTCCTGCTCCAGGGTATAAAGCTGATCGAGCAGACGAGCCTTCGAGTGCACCCGGTCGGGGTGGCGCATGAGGTAGCGCAGCAGGCAGAACTCGGTAGCGGTCAGCGTATGCCAGGTGCCATCGATGCCGCAGACCCGCTGGGTGGCTTCATCCAGGGCGATGCCATTCAGCCTCAGGATGCTGTCCACGGCGTTGCTGCCTCGTCGCAGCAGGGCGTGCAGCCGGGCCAGCAGTTCGGCCTCGTGGTAGGGCTTGGTCAGATAGTCATCCGCACCACGATGCAGCCCTGCCACCTTGTCTTCCCAGCTGTCTCGGGCGGTCAGGGCAAGAATAGGCAGGGAATGCCCCACACGCCGCCAGCGTCCCAGCAGATCGAGCCCCGAGCCATCCGGCAGGCCGAGATCGAGTATCACCAGGCTATACTCCTCGCTGCCCATCAACGCCTGCGCCTCGCGCACCAGACCGGCAACGTCCACTCGATAGCCTTCGTCTTCCAGCACCTCCGACAGGCTATCGGCCAGCAGGTCATCGTCCTCGACAAGCAGTATCCTCATTGCATCTATTTCCGTTATGTCGTGATTCAGCTTGCCTCCTGAATAGCCCCAAGCGCGGTCGTTATCCTCGGCGCTTCTTGATGAGCCTCGCGCATGGGCCGGGTGCCACTATTGAATTCGCGTGCCCATTACCGCAAACCAAGCTGAATTCAACCTGAATTCAGCTTGGTTTGCGACCCGGCGGGCGTCGATCCGGCCAGGGCGTGAGGGCCTTGAAGTCGCGATAGACCAGCGAAGCGACGGAAGACTGAACCATGCGATAACAGCAAGCTATGCCAGCAGATACAGCACCGCAATGGTGCCCAGTGCCGCCATGGCGAAGGTTTGCAAGTCATCCGCCAGCTGCGAGGTGCGTGGCGAGGTAGCGAGCCGAATTGAGCCAAGGCTGGCCAGCATGGCCATCATCAGCAGCGCGCTTTCGCAGGTGGCGGTCATGAATATCGAACCGGATAGCAGCGCCAGTATAGCGATGAGCCAAACGCCTGGCCTTATCGATGAATAGCGCCTCCCCCGATGGGTCGGTGAGTCGATAGGCTGAGCAAGAGTCGTCATGCGTCTTTTCCTTACCCTGAAGAGCGGACCTTCTGCCAAGCTAACCGAGTTTTCTTAAAGAAAGCTTACGGCTTGGCGTTCATCTCCCTTTCCATCTGCATCCCATCCTTCTGGCAGCGTGGTGGGGGCGATGAATAGAGGAGCGGCATGGAGGTCTCCTGGGCAGGCGGCAAAGGCGGTACCGGGAATCAGCAGCCAGTGCGCGCTGTTCTGAAACCCCATCGCGATAGCCTGGGTGTCATCGAGGCAGGTCAGCCGATCGGTGGTGCGCTGCTCAATCAACATCCAGCGCTGCTGCGGCGCCTGCTGCAGCCAGGCGTAGGCGCGCTTTAGCTGCGCCTCTTTTGGCGTGTGGTAGCCGAAGTGCACGCTGGGCTGGCGGGCTTGCAGCAGAAATTCTTCATCGAAGCCGGGCAGGGCCAGCCAGGCACCGGGGCCGCTCTGCCTGGCAACGCTTTGCATCATGTCGCGGGGAGAGCGTGTGCCGTTCATCTGCAGGTAGGCGTCGGTCGACCACCAGCCCCAGAAGATCACAAACCAGAGCGCCAGCGCGGAGAGTCCTGCGCGTGGGCGCAGCCACACCAGCAGCGCGATGGCCGCGCAGCCGAGTAGCCCCCAGCCTAGCCAAGGCGCGACCTGATACTGCGTGGCCAGCTCGGCCAGTGCCGGCAAGCCCAGCGCGCCCAGCACGCCGGCAGCGAGAAACATCACGCCCAGGGCGGCAAGCACCAGGGCGCCCAGGCAATTGGGGCCAGCCTTGCCAAGAAGCCCGGGGAGCATGGGGGCCATGGCCAGTACCAGTAGCGGCGCGGTGGGCAGCATATAGACGCCGCGCTTGCCCGGTGACCAGGAGAAGAACACCAGGATGGCGATGACCCCGAAAAGCGGCAAGACAAGCCTGGCATCACTGCGTTTCAGGCGTCGCCACCAGGCGGGTAATAGCCAAGGCAGGGTCAGCACCAGCGGCATCCAGGCCCAGGGCAGCACCTCGACCAGGTAGTAATACCAGGGTTTGAGATGGTGCCAGGCGCTGGCATAGCGCTCGCCGGTCTGCTTGAGCAGGATGTTGTCGCGATAGGCGGCAAGGCTGGGATCATCGCCGAGGCTGGTAATCAGGATCATCGGAACGACCCACAGAAGCAGCGTGCCGATCAGGCATCCCAGCCCCAGCAGCAGGGTTTTACTCTCCAAGCGAACGGCGTGTCCTCGTCTGGCCAGCCACGTCCAGGCCGGCAGCATCAGCAGTGGCAGAAAGCCCACGCCCTTGGTCAATATGCCCAGGCCCATGGCGATGCAGGCGAGATACCACCAGCGCTTGCCATCTCCCAGCAGCGCGTGGCGAAACAGGCCATAGGCGCCTAGCGTGGTGAAAAATGTCAGCAGCATGTCGATCTGCGCGGCCTTGGCCTGCAGCACGAACTGCAGGGTCGTCAGCAGGGCCGCTCCGGCCAGCAGGGCGATGCGCGCTCCGTATAGCCGCCGGCTGAGATCGACGACCAGCGCCAGGGTGCCCAGTGCGGCAAACAGCGAGGGCAGCAAGAACCCCAGGCGAACCGACCCGGTGGCGGCAATGGCAAGCGCGGTGGCCCACATGTACAGCGGTGGTTTGTCCGGATACAGCTCGCCTCCGCGGTGGGGCAGCCAGAAATGGCCGGTGCGCAGCATTTCCAGAGCGTTGAGGGCAAAGCGCGGCTCATCGGCGGGCCAGGGGTCGCGCAGGCCGATGCCGAGGGCGAGAAACAGGCAGGCAAACATGGCAAATGCCAGCCAGTGCCAGCGCGTCGGTCGAAAATGCAGGTAGTTGGGGCGGTGCAGCATGCACAGGCCTCTTAACGGGTCAAGAAGCCGAATGGCGCTCTTGCGACTCGCGGCGCAGCAGCGTCAGATTGCGCGCATAGATGAACAGGCCGGCTGCTTGGCCCAGGATAAACACCGGGTCACGGCGGTACACGGCATAGGCGAGCAGGGTGACGCCGCCGCCCAGGCTGAAAAACCAGAAGGCCAGCGGCACAACGCTGCGCCTGGCGCGCTCGCTGGCCAGCCATTGGACAATAAAGCGGGCGCTGAAGAGCCCCTGTCCGATAAAACCGACGATCAGCCAAAGGGTCGCGGTCATTACGCCTCCTGCTCGGTAGAAGATCGCTGATCATGGCGAGTCTCGCTGGTACCGGTCGGCACCTCCAGCGGCGCCGGCAGGCGGCTGCGACGCTGAAGCCACAGCACGCCGGCGATATCCACCAGGCCGACCCATAGCCGGTCGTGCAGTCCATATTTCGACTGGCCGGCGCGCCGCGGGCGATGATTGACCGGTACCGACAGGCAGCGCCCGCCCTGGGCCTGAACCAGCGCCGGCAGGAAACGGTGCATATGATCGAAGTAGGGCAGGGCCAGCAACGCCTCGCGGCGGATCAGCTTGAGCCCGCAGCCGGTATCGGGTGTGGCATCCTTGAGCAGCGCGGCCCGTACGCGATTGGCGGTGCGCGATGAGATGCGCTTCAGCCAGCTATCCTGCCGCGCCACCCGGTGGCCGGCGATCAATGCAAGGTCGCTATCTCTTGCGGCTTCCAGCAGACGCGGGATATCGGCGGGGTCGTTCTGGCCATCACCGTCCAGGGTCGCCAGCCAGTTGCCCTGGGCATGGCGCGCCGCCTGCCACAAGGATGTGCTCTGACCGGCGCTGCGGGAGTGTCGCAGCAGTCGCAGGCGAGAATCGGCGGCTGCCCGCTGACACAGCAGCGACCAGCTGTTGTCGCTGGAGCCATCATCGACCACTATTATCTCGTAGCTTGACGCGTAGGCCGTTCCGCTCAAGGAGAGGGCGATTTCATCCAGCAGGCCGGGCAGATTCTCAGCCTCATCCTTGGCGGGGATAATGACGGACAGCGAAACAGGTTGCATGGTGATGACCCTGCAATTAGGAGTAGGCAGCGGATACTCCACAGTGGACGGCTCAGCTTAAGAAATCCTTAAGACATTCCCGGGTAGGCTGGGCGATACTCAGGATCGTTCTTAGACAGGGATAGACGATGCGCGTGCTGCTGATAGAAGATGACCCTTTGCTTGGCGATGGCGTCAAGGTTGCCCTTGAGCGCCAGGGCTACGCGGTGGACTGGTTTTATCTGGGGCGCGAGGGCCTTGCAGCACTGTCAAGCGAAGCGTTTTCCGCCATGATCCTCGACCTGGGGTTGCCGGATATCGACGGCCTGGAGGTGCTGGCAAAGGTGCGTCGGCAGGGGCAGCTGCCGGTGCTGATTCTGACGGCCCGAGACGCGGTGGAAGAGCGCATTCGCGGGCTGGACGCGGGCGCGGATGACTACGTGCTCAAACCCTTCGATCTGGAGGAGCTGCTGGCCCGCCTGCGGGTGATTACGCGTCGGGCCAGCGGACATACTTCCAATGAGCTTAGGCTTGGCAATTTGCTGATCGACGATGCCTGTCGCCGGGTCTGCTGGTGCGGTCGTGATATCAAGCTGGGGCGACGTGAGTACGCTTTATTGCTGGAGCTGGCGCGCCATCCCGGCAAGGTGCTGTCGCGCACGCGGCTGGAAAGTCTACTGTACGGCTGGGGGGAGGAGGTGGAGTCCAACGCCCTCGAGGTTCACGTGCACCATCTCCGCAAGAAACTCGACAAGCGTCTGATCGCGACCGTGCGCGGTATCGGCTATCGGCTAGACAGCCAGGCGACATGATCTCGATACGCCGCTATCTGGTACGCACCCTTGCGATAACCCTGGCGCTGATTGGTGCGCTGTCGGTCGCCGCCGCCTACTTGATTTCCGAACACGAGCTTGAAGAAATCCTTGATGCCCAACTGAGCCTGGAAGGGCGCATCGTCGCGGCGCTGCTGCCGGCTTCACCCGGTGAGCAAGAATATCAAGCGCTGCTGGAACGCTTGAGTCAGCCCGGCCATCCGGCGCTGCTGTATGAGGCGGAAGGCGCCGATGCAGCCGCGCCGTCGCCCGTGGGCGCGCTCTACCATCATGAAGAGCGCAAGATGGGTCTGGGCTTCTGGAACGCCCAGGGAGAGCCCCGGCTGCTGGGGCCGCGCTGGCATGACTCAGCGGCCTTTCCCGCGCCCCGGGAGGAAGGCTTTGACTGGGTGGATCATGCTGGCCAGCGCTGGCGGGTCTTCAGCCTGTGGGATGACGACAGCGACAGCTGGATTCGTATCGGGCTTCAGCAGCGCTTTTATCGCGCCATCGTCGAGCGCATCGCGCTGAACCACCTCTGGCCGATGCTGCTGCTGATGCCGCTGGCGCTGTGGCTGATGGCGCGAGTGATTCGCCGCGGGCTGGCGCCCATCGAACAGCTGTCACAGCAGGTGCACGGTCGCGATCACACGGACCTGAGTCCTATCCGCATGCAGGTGCCTCGAGAACTGAGCGAGCTGCACCGAGCGCTCAACGACTTTATTGCCAGGCTTGGCGAGACCCTGGAAAAAGAGCGTCGCTTTACTGCAGATGCGGCACACGAGCTGCGCACGCCCCTGGCCGGCCTGAAAATCCAGCTGGATAACGCCCTGGGTGGCGAGGCGGCCGCGTTGGATAAAGCCAGGGTTGGGGTGGAGCGGCTGCAGCGCGTCGTCGAACAGCTGCTGGTGCTGGCGCGGCTCGACCAGCGTCGGCAAGACACCTTTGACAGGGTTGATTTGCGCGCGCTCGTGCAGGAGCTGGCGGCGGAGCTCTGGCCGCTGGCCGAGGCGCGTGGTCAGACGCTGGAAATCATCGAGCCCCGGCCTGGACCGCTGCAGGTGATGGCCAACGCCACCGAGCTTGGCATTCTGATACGCAATCTGCTGGACAACGCGCTGCGCTATACCCCCGATGCGGGTCGGGTCACGGTGTCTCTCGAGCCGGCCGAACAGGGACCAAGGCTGGCTATTTGCGATACCGGCCCCGGGATACCCGAGGCCTTGCTTGAAACGGTCACCGAGCGTTTTCGGCGCGCCTCGTCGCAACGCATCAGCGGTAGCGGCCTGGGGCTCGCCATCGCCGTAGGGCTGGCGAAGCGGCAGCGGGCCAGCCTGACATTGCGAAACCGGGAACAGGGCGGACTTGAAGTCTGTCTGGAGTGGCCGGGCGAGGGAAAAGCTGATTGAGCGTTCGCCGCATGCTTTCTTCAAGGTGAACAGCGCGTCAAGGCGAGCCGGGGCGTTGACAATGGATCGGCGCCGCACGGCTGGCGCAGCGCTGCCCGGATGGCGACAATGGCTTTTTTCAGCGAGGGCATGCCATGCGACTCAGGATACTCTCCGACCTGCATCTCGAGTGCTTTGACGAAGGCCGTGAGCTGCCCGACGTGGCCTGCGACGCGGTGATTCTCGCCGGCGATATCTCGCGCAAGACGCGCGGGCTTGGCTGGGCCGCCGAGCGCTTCGCCGGCACGCCGGTGCTCTACGTGCCCGGCAACCATGAGTTCTACCGAAGCTGCATGCCGGCGCTGCGCCGGGAGCTGGCCGAGGAGGCGCAGCGCCTGGGCGTCCACCTGCTGGATAACCGCGCGCTGACGCTTGGCGGTGTGCGCTTCCTCGGCACCACCCTGTGGACCGACTTCGCGCTCTACGCCGGCGCGCCCGAGGATGACCCGGCGCTGACCGAACAGCAGGCGCTGGCGCTGATGCCGGATTTCCACATCATCGAGCAGCCAGACGACGAGATTTTCACCCCGGCCGAGAGCCGGCGGCTGCACGCCGAGGCCCTGGCCTGGCTGAGGCGCGAGCTGGCCCAGCCGTTCAGCGGCCCGCGAGTGGTGATCAGCCATCATGCGCCGCTGGCCGAGTGCATTCCGCCGGGCTACCGCGGCGATGCCCTGTCGCCGGCTTTTGCTTCAAACCTTGAGCCGCTGATGGGGCGGATGGCCCTGTGGGTTCACGGCCACGTGCACGAACCGGTGGATAGGAGCCTAGCTGGCACCCGGGTGATAGCCAACCCCGGCGGCTATCCCGACGAGTTCGAACCGCCGCTTTTCACGCCCGATCTGGTGATTGATCTGGCAGCCGAAGTGCCGGGGGCATGAGTCGGCCGTGGCGGGCCTCGGCTATGCTTTACCCGGCAGGGGGCGGATGAGCGCCAAACTGCAGGTCGGCCAGGTGGCGGTAGAGCGGACTCGATTCGAGCAGCTCGGCGTGGCTGCCGGCGGCGACCAGGCGCCCGGCGTCGATCACCAGCAGGCGGTCGGCGGCCACCACCGTGGCCAGGCGATGCGCAATGACCAGGCTGGTACGCCCAACCATCATGCGGTCCAGAGCCTGCTGCACCAGCCGCTCGCTTTCGGCGTCCAGGGCGCTGGTGGCCTCGTCGAGCAGCAGCACGCAGGGATTCTTGAGCAGCGCCCGGGCAATCGCCAGGCGCTGGCGCTGGCCGCCGGAGAGCTGCACGCCGCCGGGACCCAGCTGGGTGTCAAAGCCCTGGGGCAGGGCGTCGATGAAGGTTAGCGCATTGGCGTCCCGAGCCGCCTCGCGCAGCCTGTCGAGCGAGGCGTCGGGGTCGCCGTAGCGCAGGTTGTCGGCCACGCTGCCGGTGAACAGCGTGGGCTCCTGGGCGACCAGGCCGATGGCCGCGCGCAGCTCGCCGGGGTCGAGCTGGCGCAGGTCGATGCCGTCGAAGCGCAGGGTGCCGCTGTCGGGATCAAAGAAGCGCAGCAGCAGCGCCAGCAGGGTGCTCTTTCCCGACCCCGACGGCCCCACCAGCGCCACGCGCTCGCCGGAGCGGATATGCAGATCAAATGTCGAAAGCGCCGGCGTTTCACGCCCCGGATAAGTGAAGGTCACGTTCTCCATGTGCAGCTCGCCGCGGCGCGGCGCGGGCAGCGCTATCGGTCTTTCTGGAGGCGCAATGCCGGGACGGGTGTCGATCAGCTCCAACAGGCGCTCGGCGGCGCCGGAGGCGCGCTGCACGTCGCCGGCCACCTCGGCCAGGGTGGCCACCGCGCCCGCCGCCAGCACCGCATAGAAGACAAACGCCGACAGCTCGCCGGCGGTCATGTCGCCTTCCAGCACCGCCAGGCCGCCCTGCCACAGCATGACGCCCACCGCGGCGAACACCGCCAGCATGGCGATGCCGGTCAGCCAGGCGCGCTGACGGGTGCGTTCCACGGCGTGGTCGAAGGCGTCTTCGACGCGCGCCGCATAGTCGCGGCGCTCAATGCTTTCGTGGGTAAAGGCCTGCACCGTGCGGATGCCGCCCAGCGCCTCGTCGGCGTAGCGGCCAAGCTCCGCCACCCGGTCCTGGCTCGAGCGCGACAGCCGGCGCACGCGCCGCCCGAACCACAGGATCGGCAGCACCGTGGCCGGAATGCCCAGCAGCACCAGCGCCGAGAGCCACGGCTGGGTCACCAGCATCAGTATCACCGCGCCGATCAGCATCAGCAGGTTGCGCAGCGCCAGCGACACCGAGGAGCCGAACAGGCTCTGCAGCACGCTGGTGTCGGCGGTGAGCCGCGAGGTGATCTCGCCGGCGGCCTGGCCGGGCGCCAGGGTGCTCTCGAAAAAGCCGGGTTCCAGGCTCAGCAGATGATCAAACACCCGGCGGCGCAGGTCGCCGGCCAGCCGCTCGCCGATCCAAGTCACCAGGTAGTAGCGCAGCGCCGAGGCCAGCGCCAGCACCGCGACGACGGTAAGCATCAGCCCCAGCGCCTGGCCCAGCGCCGCGCGGTCGGCGTCCATGAAGCCCTGGTCGACCACCAGGCGCAGCCCCTGGCCGAGCAGCAGCACGCTGCCCGAAGCCAGCAGCAGCGCCACGGCCGCCAGCGCCAGACGCAGGCGATAGGGCGCCAGCAGTCCCAGCAAACGCAGCAGCACCCTGGGACTTGGTCGTGAGCTGGATGAGCCGGTTGTTGCATAAGGGGCAGCTGAGCGCATTAACGTCCTCACAGCACAGAATAAGTAGGGCAGGGTGAATAGTGGAGCTGGAACCATGGCCAGGGCGCACACTTGCTCTGCTGATTCGCCAGACTTACGAAAAAAGTAAAGTGTTACTATAATGACGCGTTGAGTTCACGAACCAAAACAGTCACCGACCTTGAAGGATACGCGAGATGAGTGATTTGCTGAAAATTGGCTGTGCGGAATGCGGGGCGCTTAACCAGGTAGAGCGCCAGCGGCTGGATGACGGCCCTAAGTGCGGCAAGTGCAAGCAGCCGCTGTTTGGCGGCGAGCCGGTGGCGCTGACCGAGGCCAACTTCCGCGCCGTGGTCGAGCGCAGCGAGCTGCCGGTGGTGGTGGACTTCTGGGCCGACTGGTGCGGCCCCTGCAAGGCCATGACGCCGATCTTTGCCGCGGCCGCCGGCGAACTGGAGCCGCGCATCCGCTTCGCCACGCTGGATACCGAAGCGCAGCAGGCGCTGGCCGGGCGCTTCGGCATCCGCAGTATCCCCACCCTGATGGTGTTCAAGAACGGCCAGGAGTTGGCCCGTCAGGCCGGCGTACTGCAGGGGCCGCAGCTGCGCCAGTGGCTGACGCCGCATCTGGTATAGGTCTAGGCCACAAATCGCCCAGGGCTATGAATTGCGCTGCCTGAGCTGGTCGCGCAGGCCCTTGGGAATCTTGCGAATTACCAGCTGGTCGCGGCCCTCGTCGTAGTCGACGGCGCCGCCCAGCAGGTGGGCGTCAAAGCTGATCGAGACACCCTCGGAGCGGCCGGTAAAGCGTCGAAACTGGCTGAGCGTGCGCCGGTCCGGTGGAATTTCGGGTGACAGGCCGTAGTCGCTGTGGCGGATATGGTCGTAAAATGCCCTGGGCTGGCGCTCGTCAATCAGCTCGGACAGCTCGTTCAGGGCGAGCGGTTCGCCGCGGCCGACCTGTTCGCTGGCGTAGTCGATCAGCGCGTCGGTCTTTTCGCGGCTCTGCTCCTCGGGCAGATCCTGCTGTTCCACGTAGTCGCTGAAGGCCTTGAGCAGGGTGCGGGTTTCCTGGCCGGCATCGCGCTGCTCGCTGGCGCCCAGCGCCTCGACCAGCCCATCGGCAAGCCCTTTGCCACCGCGGTCGCGGCTCCACGACAGGTAGGGGTGGGAATCGCTGCCGCTCTGCCACTGGGCGATATCCAGGCGCGCCGCCAGGCTCAGCTGGGCCAGATTGAGCTGGCGTCCGGCGGCGACCTTGAGCGCTTCATCGATGACGAAGCCGTCGCGGTGGTGCAGCAGCGCCAGCAGCAGGTAGCGCGCATCGCCCTGCTGATAGTCGGCCAGCAGCAGGTGCCCGCCGATGGGCAGATGATTGTCAACCAGCACCAGCAGTCTCTCGCCAAGCGCTCGGGTCAGGGCAACAAAATCCAGCCTCTGTTCCAGATAGCCCGCCATGTCGGCGGCCAGCCCGTCGCCGGTGTTTTCATTAATGTTCTCATCGAAGCGGCCCCAGGCCTTGGTCTTGCGATGATAGACATCCTTCAGGCCGCTCAGCAGATCCTCCAGCGCCGGACTCTTCGGCAGCACTTCGGTAGCGGCTACCAGCCGCGCCGGTGAGTCGCTGGCCCGCTTGTCGATGCGGTGGATGATGCTGTTGAGAATCGGCATGCCGGTAATCGCCTCGCTATGAAAAATGAGAGAAGGGACGCGATGATAGCGCAGCTATCTCGTTCATGGTCGAGCGTCAGGGCTTTTTATAACCGAGCGTCATGGCTTTTTATAACCGAGCGTCATGGCTTCAGCCGATAGCCGGTGCGGAAGATGACGGCGATAAGCGCCAGGCTGGCGCTCAGAAACAGCAGGATGACGCCCAGGCTCGCCCAGATGCTGACGTCGGCGGTGCCGTAGAAGCTCCAGCGAAAGCCGCTGACCAGGTAGACCACCGGATTGAGCAGGGTCAAGGTCTGCCAGAAGGGTGGCAGCATGCTGATGGAATAGAAGGTGCCGCCGAGAAAGGTCAGCGGGGTGATGATCAGCAGCGGCACCAGCTGCAGCTTTTCGAAGCCGTCGGCCCAGATGCCGATCACGAAGCCGAGCATGCTGAAGGTGAGCGCCGTCAGCACCATGAACAGCAGCATGATCACGGGATGCTCGATCTGCATCGGCACAAACAGGCTGGCGGTGCCCAGCACGATCAGCCCCAGCAGCGTCGACTTGGTGGCCGCGGCGCCGACATAGCCCAGCACCACTTCCACGTAGGAAATGGGCGCCGAGAGTATCTCGTAGATCGAGCCGCTGAAGCGCGGGAAGAAGATGCCGAAGGAGGCGTTGCTGATGCTCTGGGTCAGCAGCATCAGCATGATCAGCCCGGGCACGATGAAGGCGCCATAGCTGACGCCGTTCACCTCGCTGATGCGGCTGCCGATGGCGCTGCCGAATACCACGAAGTACAGCGAGGTGGAGATCACCGGCGACACCACGCTTTGCAGCAGGGTGCGCAGGCTGCGCGCCATCTCGGCGTGATAAAGCGCTTTGACCGACTGCAGATTCATGGCTGCTCCCTGACCAGGCTGACAAAGATATCCTCAAGCGAGCTCTGGCGCGTATCCATATCGCGGATCTCGATACCGGCGTTGGCCAGCGCGGCCAGCAGCTCGGCGATGCTGCCCTGCTCGTCGGCCTGGGCACCCTGCTGCTGGGCGTGATAGCCGGCGCTGCCGCGGTAGCCATAGCTCAGACTCAGACCGTCATCGGACAGGCTTAGATCAAAGCCGGCGAGCGACTCCGGCAGCCGCGCCAGGGGTGCGGCGAGGCTCAGTGTCAGCACCTTGCTGCCCAGCTTGCTCATCAACGTATGCTTGTCTTCCACCACCATCAGCCGGCCGCCGCGGATCACGCCGATGCGGTCGGCCATCTCCTCGGCTTCCTCGATATAGTGCGTGGTCAGGATGATGGTCACGCCGCGATCGCGCAGGCCGCGCACCACGCCCCACATGTCGCGGCGCAGTTCCACATCCACCCCGGCGGTAGGCTCGTCGAGAAACAGGATCTCGGGTTCGTGGGCCAGCGCCTTGGCGATCAGCACCCGGCGCTTCATGCCGCCGGACAGGGTGATCAGCCGGCTGTTGCGCTTCTCCCACAGGCTCAGCGAACGCAGTACCCGTTCGATATGTTCGGGGTCGCGGGGCTTGCCGAACAGCCCGCGGCTGAAGCTCACCGTATCCCAGACCCTGGAGAAGGCCTCGCTGGTCAGCTCCTGGGGCACCAGCCCGATACGCTGGCGGGCCTGGCGAAAGGCCGTGACGTTGTCGTGGCCGTCGACCAGCACGCGTCCGGCGCTGGCGTTGACCAGTCCGCAGATGA
>DATHXP010000393.1:0-4394 GCA_035459605.1 Halomonas sp.
TGAATCAGCGCGCAGCACAGCCCGAGCTTCTGCTTCATGCCGCCGGAGAGCTTGCCCGCGGGGCGCTCGGTGAATTCGCCAAGCCCCGTGCTGCGCGTCAGGTCTTCGATGCGCCTGTCTCGCTCGGCCCTGCCCTGACCGAACAGTCGGCCAAAGAACTCGAGGTTTTCACGGATGCTCAGGGTGGGATAGAGGTTCTTGCCCAGCCCCTGAGGCATGTAGGCGATGCGCGGACAGGTCAGCCGGCGATGCGCGGCGTCGGCCATGTCGCCCGCCAGCACCCGGACGCTGCCCTGCTGGACGTGCCGCGCCCCGGAAACCAGCGCCATCAGGCTCGACTTGCCGACGCCGTCAGGGCCGATCAGCCCCACCATCCGGCCGGCGGGAATCTCGAGGCTCAATTCGTCCAGCGCCTTGATCCTGCCTTTTCGAGCCGAGCCATATTCCAGCGTGACGCCCTTCAGACTGGCGACGCTATCTCCGGATGCGGTCATGGTTTCACGTTGACCTCAAGCTCCGCGGGCCACTTTGCCTCAGCGTCGAGCTTGAGATAGGCCACGCCGGGCAGGCCGGTCTTGACCTGCTCAACGTGCTTCATCAGCAGCTCGGGATCGATACGCGTCTTGATCCGAAACATCAGCTTCTCACGCTCGCTTTCGGTCTCCACGGTCTTGGGCGTGAACTGCGCTACGCTGGATACGTAGCTGACCCGGGCCGGAATCACATACTCCGACGCCGCGTCGAGCACGATATGCGCCGCGTCGCCAATGCCTACGCGGCCCGCGTCCCGCGTGGGCAGGAAGAACGTCATGTAGACGTCGGTGAGATCCACCAGATTGACAATCTTGTATCCCGCATCGAGCACTTCGCCGGGCTGCGCCACACGGTACTGCACCCGGGCAAGCCGATCCGCCTTGAGCACGCTATCCTCGATATCCGCCTGGATACGCGCTACGCCAGCCTTGGCGGCGGCAATGGCTGACTCGGCCTCCACCACCCGAGAGCGTGCCGATTTGATTCCCGCCTCGGCGCTCAGCACCTGGGAGCGCGACGCCGCCAGAGCGGCCTCGGCGCTCTGGCGGGCGGCCAGATCGTCATCAAGTTGCTGGCGCGATACGGCGTTGCGCTGCGCCAAAGCCGCGGTACGCTGATAGCGCTTTTGGGCCGCCTCGACCTCCGCCTGGCGCTGCTGCACCACCGCTTCAGCGGTAGTCTGTTCGCTTTGACGCTGAGCGACGATGGCGCGAGCGGTCTGCAGAGCGTTTTCTGCCTGGCGCACCTGAGCGTTGGCCTGGGCCAGCTCGGCCTCCAGCGTATCGGTGTTCATGCGCGCAATCACCTGCCCCGGCTCAACGAAGTCGCCTTCGTCCACCAGCACCTCCATCAAACGGCCAGGAAGCTTGGTAGCCACGTCAATCTCCGTTGCTTCAACACGGCCATTGCCGCTGGCGAAGCCTTCACCAAGCCCATCATCCTTGAGCATTTGCCAAACCAGCAGCGCTGCCACCGCGACGGCGACAGCCACGATCAATAGCCTGATGATGGATTTTTTACCCGCCTGCTTCATCATGTTGTTCCTGTGACCCAAGAAAACAGCCGGCGCGCAGCGGCAACAAGCTTAGCTTAGGCGCCGCAGGCGCCGCTTGATATGCTCAATACCGCGCCGGCATGCCTTTAGCATACTATTTATTGCACAAGCTTGAATCACATCATGACCGAAGTCACCGTCGCAGGAGATTACCCATGTATAAACTGGCTTTTTTTGTACCGGAAGCGGATGCGGAGCGAGTCAAGGAGGCCGTCTTTGCCACCGGCGCCGGGCGTATCGGCGATTACGAGGCGTGCTGTTTTACTACCCGCGGCCAGGGGCAGTTTCGCCCGCTGCAGGGCGCCAGCCCGCATCTTGGGCAGGTAGGTACGCTCGAGTTCGTGGACGAACTCAAGATTGAGCTGGTGTGCACAGACGAAACAATTCACGCCGCGGTAGCGGCGCTGAGGCAGGCCCACCCCTATGAGGAGCCGGCCTTTGACGTGTGGCGCATCGAGAGCCTCTGACGGTCCCTGCCTCAGCCCGCGCCGAAGTGGCGCTCGCGGTCCGGCGCGATGTCGCTTAGGTGCAGCGGGAAGTTGCCCTCTACGCGGTCGGCGAAAAAGTGGTTCAGCGTGCGCTCAATGGTCGGGAAGGCGAGCTGGTCCCAGGGGATTTCATGCTCCTCGAACAGCCCAACCTCGAGACTCTCGGACCCGGGTGCAAAGCTGCCCTCGAGGTCGGCGCGAAAGATCATGAACACCTGGTTGATGTGCGGCAGATTGATCAGGGTATAGAGCCCGTGCAGGCGAACCTCGGCGCAGGCCTCTTCACGCGTCTCGCGCGTGGCGGCCTGGGACGTGGTTTCGCCATTCTCCATGAAGCCCGCCGGCAGCGTCCAGTAGCCTTGACGCGGCGCTATGGCTCGCCGGCACAGCAGCACGCGGCTGCCGCTGACCGCCAAGGTGCCGGCAACAATACGCGGGTTCTGGTAGTGAATGGTGGCGCATGCGTGGCATACGTGACGCGGCCGGTCATCGCCCTCGGGGATAACCAGGCGAACCGTATGACCACAGTGGCTGCAATATTTCATGGCGTTCCCCGTACGACCCGCCGCGCAGCGAGCCCGGCTTGACGAGGCCCATGGCAGCGGCGATAAATGGGATCAAACTCAACGGAATTCCCATGTTAGAGAAACTCCGCGAGCGTCTGCAAGCCAATTCCCCCACGCGTATCCAGCTTGCCGTTCCCGAAGCGGCGGTATTGATACCGGTGGTGATGCGTCCCCAGCCGACGCTGCTGTTCACCCTGCGCGCGGCTCACCTCGCCACCCACGGCGGTCAGGTCGCCTTCCCCGGCGGCAAGCGCGAAGCCGGGGATGCGAGCCTGCTGGCCACGGCCCTGCGCGAAAGCGAAGAGGAAATTGCCCTGCCCTCCACTCAGGTTGAGGTGCTGGGGCAGCTGTCCGACGTGATCTCCCTGCACGGGCTCAAGGTCACGCCCTACGTCGGCACCGTTCCTCCCAACCTTCCGCTGTGCCCGGACCCGGGCGAGATCGCCAGCATCTTCGAGGTGCCGCTCAGCCGCTTTCTGGAAGACCGCCGCGAGCATACCGATGTCATCTCGGTCAACGGCCTGCGCTACTATGTGCCCTGCTATCGCCAGGACGGCCATATCATCTGGGGGCTATCGTCGATGATGCTGGCCGAGCTGCTGGCCAAGGGCTTTGGCATGCCGCTTGACCTGCTCAAGCGGCCGCCCGGCACGCTGCGCCACCATCCCGAGCTTCGCCGGCCGCTGGCATGAATCAGGCCGGCGTCACGCCTCGAGCATTTTCAGGTACTGCTTGAGCACCACGGCATTGTTGTGGTCTTCATCCCTGGAGGCAAACAGCAGCGTGACGCGCTCTTTCCCGGCGCGACTGGCCAGTTCGCGCAGCGACTCGCGATGCTCGGTCAGCTCGCTCAGGTAGCGCCGTCTGAATTCATCCCAGTCAATCGTCCCATCGTGAAACGCCTTGCGCAGCGCATCCTGCGGCGCGACCTCCTTGAGCCACTCATCGATCTGCGCCCGCTGCTTGGATACGCCGCGCGGCCAGAGCCGGTCGACCAGCACGCGATAGCCGTCATCGCCGCTGGCCGCGTCGTGGATTCGCTTCAGCTCAATTGCCATATCAGCCCCGCTGTCAATGGATTCCTGTCTAGTATAGTGGCTCATCAAAAACGACCGCACGATCCATCGACACAGAAGCAAAAACTCTGGAGACGGAGCATGAAGGCACGACTTGCCATCGGCCTGCTGGCTGGCACCCTGCTGATGAGCACAGCGTCGGTGGCTGAGCCCGCCAGCGGCGCAGCCTCTCGGCCCACCATCGGCCTGGCGCTGGGCTCCGGAGGCGCCAACGGGCTGGCCCATATCGCTATCCTGCAGGTATTCGACGAGCTGGAGATCGTGCCCGACCGCATCGCAGGTACCAGCATTGGCGCAGTCATCGGCGGGCTCTATGCGGCGGGACTCTCCGCCGAGGAGATTCTGGATATCTTTGACGATGTCGCCGGCTCGCCGCTGGATGCTCTCTCGGGGCTGGCGGCGTCGGAGGTACAGCTGACAGAGCTCGTGCCGTTTGGGCGAAGCGATGCCGGACTGCTTGACTCGGGGGCTTTCCTGCGCTTTCTGGCCGCCCATACCGAGATCAGAACCTTCGATGAGCTGCGCATCCCTCTCACGGTAGTGGCCACCGACTACTGGGCAGCCGATAGCGTACTCCTCGACAGCGGGCGGCTGTTTACGGCCATCGAAGCCAGCATGGCGGTGCCCGGCCTGTTTACCCCGGTACACCGCGACGGGCTGCTGCTGATCGACGGTG
>DATHXP010000394.1:0-3428 GCA_035459605.1 Halomonas sp.
CGTCTCAGCGAGGCAGCTTCAGCGCGGGATCGATCCTGTGCAGCGCATCGGTGAAGCGCGTGCGGATGCGCTCCAGGGCGGCCTGGTCGCGGCCTTCGAAGCGCAGCACCAGCGTCGGCGTGGTGTTGGAGGCGCGGCACAGGCCCCAGCCGTCCGGATAGTCCACGCGGATGCCGTCCAGCGTCGTCTTGACGCCGTCGTCGCCGAAGTCGCCCTCCCGGGCCAGCTTGTCGACCAGATCGAACTTGCCCTCGTCGGTCACCGTGATATTGAGCTCGGGCGTGCCGATATCCTGGGGGAAGCGGGCGAAGAAGGCGTCGGCGTCGAGCGCCTGGCGCGACAGGATCTCGAGCAGACGGGCGGCGGCGTAGAGGCCGTCGTCGAAGCCCAGCCAGCGCTCCTGGAAGAAGATATGCCCGCTCATCTCGCCGGCCAGCAGAGCGCCGGTCTCCTTCATGCGCGCCTTGATCAGCGAGTGGCCGGTGCGCCACATCTCCGGGATGCCGCCGGCATCATTGATCACCTTGGCCAGATTGCCGCTGCACTTGACGTCAAAGATCACCTGGGCGCCGGGGTTGCGGCTCAGCATGTCGTCGGCGAAGGCCATCATCAGGTGGTCGGGGTAGATCGTCTTGCCCTGCGGCGTGACCACGCCCAGGCGGTCGCCGTCGCCGTCGAAGGCCAGGCCGATGTCGGCGCCGCTGCGCTTCACCTCGCGGATCAGGTCCTCAAGGTTCTCGGGCTGGCCCGGGTCGGGATGATGGTTGGGGAAGGTGCCGTCGATCTCGGCAAACAGCGGAATGGTGTCCACGCCCAGGCGGCCGATCAGCGCCGGGCCGAGCTCGCCGGCGACGCCGTTGCCGCAGTCCACCACCGCCTTGAGCGGGCGGGCCAGTTTCACATCGCCGAGAATGCGCTCGAGGTAGGCTTCGCGCACATCCATCTGGCTGACGCTGCCCTGGCCCTCGCTCAGGTCGCCCTGCTCCAGACGGCGGTGCAGGTCGGTGATGGCCGCGCCCGACAGCGTCTCGCCGGCCAGCACGATCTTGAAGCCGTTGTAGTCCGGCGGGTTGTGGCTGCCGGTGACCATCACGCCCGAGGTGGTGCAGTCGAGCACATGGGTGGCAAAGTAGAGCACCGGCGTCGGCACCATGCCGATGTCCACCACGTCGCAGCCGGCGGCGTTCAGCCCGCGGGTCAGCGCGGCCAGCATGCGCGGGCCGGACAGGCGGCCGTCGCGTGCCACGACGATGCGCGACTCGCCCCGGGCCCGGGCCGCGCTGCCGATGGCGCGGCCGATGCCCTCGACGCCGGCGTCGGTGAGGGTGTCATCGACGACGCCGCGGATGTCGTAGGCGCGAAAAATCGAGGCGGGGGCGGGGCTTGAGGGAGTTGCCGTCATGAGATCGTCCTGAGGTTGTGCAAGTGCCGTCTGGGCGGGTACTGGACTTAGTGACGCCCGGAGCTGCCGAAGCCGCCGGCGCCGCGCACGCTGGTAGCGAAAGTGTCGACCACCTCCAGCTCGGCCTGAACCACCGGCACCAGCACATACTGGGCCAGCCGCTCGAACGGCTCCAGGGTGAAAGCGGCGGTGCCGCGGTTCCATACCGAGATCATCAGCTCGCCCTGATAGTCGGAGTCGATCAGGCCGACCAGGTTGCCGAGCACGATGCCGTGCCTGTGGCCCAGCCCCGAGCGGGGCAGGATCATGCCGGCCAGTCCCGGGTCGGCGATATGGATGGCAAGGCCGGTGCGAACCAGCTGGCAGTCGCCCGGCGCAAGAGTCAGCGGGGCATCCAGCAGGGCACGCAGGTCCATGCCGGCGGCGCCCTCGGTGGCATAGCCGGGCATGAAGTCGCGCATCCGCTCGTCGAGCAGCTTGACGGCGAGGCGCGGGCGTTGGGTTGACGTCGGCATGGTTAGAGGTTTCCTGAAAGACGAAATCAGCGGTGGCTGGCGGCGCGCTGGCTCAGGGCGTGACGAACGATGCTTCTGGCCAGCTCGGTCTTGGACTGCGGCGCCAGCTCCAGGCGGCCTTCACGCTCTTGCGGTTCGCGCCACAGCAGCAGGGCGGCGTTGTTGTCGCCGCCGAAGCCGAGCCCGACCAGCGACACGTCGTTGCCCACCACCATATCGAGGTTCTTGCGCGTCAGCTTGTCCCGGGCGTAGTCCTCGAGATCATGCGTCTCGGCGGCAAAGCCGACCACGTAGGGGCGCTCCGGGCCGCGGGGGCGTCCGGCGATGGCGGCGATGATGTCCGGGTTCTTGATCAGGCGCAGGGTCAGACCGTTCTCGTCCGAGTTCTTCTTGATCTTGCGCTCGGCAGGCGCCTCGGCGCGATAGTCGGCGACGGCGGCGCAGCCGATGAACACATCGGCATCGGTGGCCAGCCGCTCGGCGGCCGCGGCCATCTCGACGGCGGTTTCTACATCCACGCGCTGCGCGCCGGCAGGCGTGGCCAGGCTGACCGGGCCGCTGATCAGCGTGACTGCGGCGCCCAGCTCCACGGCGGCGGCGGCCAGGGCGTAGCCCATCTTCCCCGAGCTGTGGTTGGAAATGTAGCGCACCGGGTCCAGCGGCTCGCGGGTCGGGCCGGCGGTGATCACCACGCGCAGCCCGCTGGCGGGTTGTTCAGCAGGAGATTCGGCGCAAGAGGCGGCAGTTTCAAGCAGCCTCGCGACAATCGCCTCGGGTTCCAGCATGCGCCCCGGGCCCACGTCGCCACAGGCCTGCTCGCCGCTATCCGGCCCTAGCAGCTGCCAGCCGTCCCGGCGCAGCTGCTCGGCGTTGCGCGCGCTGGCCGGGTGCGCCCACATGGCCTGATTCATGGCCGGCACCATGACTTTACGGGCCTGGCTGACCAGGCACAGGGTGGTCAGCAGATCGTCGGCGTGGCCGTGGGCCAGCCGCGCCATCAGATCGGCGGTGGCCGGGGCGATCAGGATCGTGTCGGCCCAGCGCGCCAGCTCGATATGCCCCATGCCGGCCTCGGCCTCGGGGTCGAGCAGCGAAGTGCGCACCGCCTCGCCGGTCAGCGCCTGAAAGGTCAGCGGCGCAATGAAGGTCTGGGCGCCCTCGGTCATCACCACGCGCACCTCGTGGCCGCCCTGCTTGAGCAGACGCGCCAGCTGGGCGGACTTGTAGGCGGCAATGCCGGCGCTGATGCCGAGCAGGATGCGCCGACCGGAGGCTGATGACATGGCAATATCCAAGAAGAAATTTGAAACGCCCACTTTACCATTCGGCGCCCGACTTGCGTAGCCGCCGCCCGCTGGGTGCAGGGTAATCGCAGTTAGGCGCGACGAGGAGCGCCGGGAACAGGTCGAAGAGGGGGTTCTACGCCATGGATGGCGTAGGTAGCGCCCAGGGACGGGTTTACAGCGCCCCCTCGCAGGCCTGTTGCCGGATCAGCTCTGAGTCACAAGATC
>DATHXP010000395.1:0-22666 GCA_035459605.1 Halomonas sp.
CCATGAGCGATTTCAACCAGCCCCTCGGCGGCAACAGCATGCCGCGCTTCGGCGGCCCGGCCACCATGATGCGCCTGCCGACCCAGGACAGCGCGCGGGGCCTTGATGCCGCCTTCATCGGTATCCCCATGGACATCGGCACCTCCAACCGCCCCGGCACCCGCCTCGGCCCTCGCCAGATCCGCGACGAGTCGCGCATGCTGCGCCCCTACAACATGGCCACCCGCGCCGCACCCTTCGACAGCCTGCAGGTGGCCGATATCGGCGACGTGCCGATCAACACCTTCAACCTGCCGAAAAACCTCGACATTATTTCCAGCTTCTATGACGAAGTGCTGGCCCACGACTGCGTGCCGCTGACGCTGGGCGGAGACCACACCCTGACCTGGCCGATCCTGCGCGCCGTTGCCAAGAAGCATGGCCCGGTCGGCCTGATCCATATCGACGCCCATGCCGACGTCAACGAGCACATGTTTGGCGAAGAGGTCGCCCACGGCTGCCCGTTTCGCCGCGCCCAGGAGGAAGGCCTGCTGGATGCCAAACGCGTCGTGCAGATCGGCCTGCGCGGCACCGGCTACGCCGCCGACGACTTCGACTGGTGCCGCGAGCAGGGCTTCCGCGTCGTCCAGGCGGAAGAGTGCTGGTACAAGTCCCTGGCGCCGCTGATGGCCGAAGTGCGCGAGCAGATGGGCACTGGTCCGGTGTACATTTCCTTCGATATCGACGGCCTCGACCCGTCGGTGGCGCCGGGCACCGGCACGGTGGAAATGGGCGGGCTCACCGCCCAGCAGGGCCTGGAAATCGTGCGCGGCGCCGCGGGGCTCAACGTGGTCGGCGGCGACCTGGTGGAAGTCGCACCGCCCTACGACACCAGCGGCAATACCGCGCTGATGGGCGCAACTTTGCTATACGAAATGCTGTGCGTGCTGCCCGGCGTCAAGCATCGCGACTGAGCCAAGCGGCTCTCTGGTGCGCTTCGCAGGAAGCGCACCGCCGGCGTAACCGCTACAACAACCAACGAGTGAGCCCCGCATGTCTACCTACTTACACTCCGCCAACAGGATTTCAACCGAGGGAGCGCCGCTGAGCATCCACGGACTGTTCAAGTTCCTGGTTCCCTCTATCCTGGGCATTCTCCTCTTTCTGGTGCCTTTTTCTGTAGGCGACAGCATCAACATCGGCATGGGCCTGGCGGCCGACTGGCTCAATGCCTCGTTAGGCGACGCCCTGCCGGCCATTGCCGTTGTCGTGCTGTGCCTGTCCATCCTGATCACCCTGCTGGTCAAGACGACCCGCCCGCGCTGGGCCCGGCAGGGGGCGTTCAAGGAGCTCTTTGACGTTGAGCCCCTGTGGGTCGTCATGCGCGCGCTGGGCGCCGTCTTCGCGGTGATGACCTACTTCCAGCTCGGCCCCGAAATGATCACCGCCTCCTTTACCGGCGGCGTGATGCTCAACGACCTGGCCCCCGTGCTGCTGACGTTTTTCTTTTTTGCCGCCATTCTGCTGCCGTTTCTGGTCGACTTTGGCTTTATGGAATTCATCGGCTCCCTGGTACGCACGCCGTTTCGCCGGATCTTTGGCCTGCCGGGGCGCAGCGCCATCGATGCGACGGCGTCCTGGATGGGCTCCGGCACCGTGGGGGTTCTGATTACCACGCAGCAGTACGAGCAGGGCTTCTATAGCGGCCGGGAAGCGGCGGCGATTGCCACGAACTTCTCCATTGTCTCGATTGCCTTTGCCCTGCTGGTGGCCAGCTTCATCGGCATCAGCCACCTGTTCATCCCTTTCTACCTCACCGTGCTGGTCGCCGGTCTGGTCGCCGCAGTTATCGTCCCGCGCCTGCCGCCGCTGTCGCGCAAGGCCAACGACTATTACCAGCCGGTTGGCTGCCAGATTCGCGAAGAAAACACCGGCAGCCAGAACCTGCTGCGCTACAGCCTGAGCATGGCCGTGGCCCGCGCAGAAAAAGCCCCGGGCCCGCTGAAGCTGGCGCGCCTGTCGCTATTCAACGTGGCGGATATTTTCTTCGGCCTGCTGCCGCTGGTGATCTCCATCGGCACCGTCGCGCTGGTGCTGGCCGAGTTCACGCCGCTGTTTACCTGGCTGTCGTACCCGCTGGTGCCGGTGCTTGAGTGGATGCGCCTGCCGGAGGCCGAAGCCGCCGCCCCGGCGATGCTGGTGGGCTTTACCGACATGTTCCTGCCCGCGGTGCTGGCCAGCAATATCGAAAGCGAGCTCACCCGCTTCGTCATTGCCTGCCTGTCGCTGACCCAGCTGGTCTACATGTCGGAAATCGGCGCGCTGCTGCTGAAGTCCAAGATCCCCCTGAAGCTTTGGGAACTGGCCGCCATCTTTCTGCTGCGCAGCGCCATCACCCTGCCGATCATTGTGGTCATGGCGCACTGGCTGGTGGGCTGATCCTTACCCTGAAACCACTCTTGCTGAGGCCGGCCTGTGCCGGCCTCACTGCGCCGATTCGGAGACAGTCCAGTGAGTATTGAATCAACGGCTGCCTACATCGGATACCGAGCAGGCGTGCTGCCTGCGCCTACCGCTATTCAAGGAGCGCCAGTATGACCTGTGCCGAATTGCTGATTCGCCTGCTGCGCGACACCTACGACGTCGATACCGTGTTCGGTATTCCCGGCGTGCACACCATCGAGCTGTACCGCGGCCTGCAGGGCGGCGAGGCCGGCGGCATTCGCCACGTCACGCCGCGCCACGAGCAGGGCGCCGGCTTCATGGCCGACGGCTACGCCCGCGCCACCGGCAAGCCCGGCGTCTGTTTTATCATCACCGGCCCGGGCATGACCAACATCACCACAGCCATGGGCCAGGCGCTGGCCGACTCTGTGCCCATGCTGGTGATTTCCAGCGTCAACCGGCGCGACACCCTGGGCCGCGGCCAGGGACGCCTGCACGAGCTGCCGAGTCAGCAGCAGCTGATGGCCGGCGTCGCGCGCTTCAGCCACACCCTGCTCAGCCCCGAGGCGCTGCCGGAAGTGATGGCACGGGCCTTCGCCATCTTCGAGGGCGCGCGGCCCGGCCCGGTGCACATGGAAATCCCCATCGACCTGTTCGATGCTCCCGTCAGCGAGCCCAGGCGCTGGACACGCACGGCGCTGTCCAAGCCGGCCCCCGCGCCGGCCGCCGTGGAGCAGGCGCTGGAGTGGCTCGGCAGCGCCGAGCGGCCGCTGGTCTTGCTGGGCGGCGGCTGCGTTGATGCACCCGACGCTGCCCGCGCTGTCGTGGAGGCCCTCGACGCGCCGGCGGTGACCACCATCAACGCCAAGGGCCTGCTGGGCCGTCATCATGCGCTGGACCTTGGCGCCAACGCCGCACTGCCGGCGGTGCGCAAGCTGGCAAGAGAGGCCGATGTGGTGCTGGCCATCGGCACCGAGCTGGGCGAGACCGACTACGACGTGGTCTTCGACGACGGCTTTCTCCTGGAAGGCCGCCTGATCCGCATCGACCTGGACCCCGAGCAGCTGGCGCGCAACCAGCACGCCGACCTGGCCATCGTCGCCGATGCCGGCCTGAGCTTGGCGGCCCTGGCTTCTCGCCTGAGCGAAGCGGCTCCCGCCCGGCGCCGCGGGACGGAACGCACCCGCGCGGCGCTGGAGGCGCTTGACCTGTCCGCCGACCCGGCCTTTGCCCCTTACGTGCCGCTGTTCGAGACGCTTAAGGCCTCGCTGCCCGAGGCCATTTTAGTGGGCGACTCCTGCGCGACCGCCTACGCCGGCAACCATCTGGTAGCGCAGCCCGCCCCGCGGCGCTATTTCAACGCCTCTACCGGCTACGGCACCCTGGGCTACGGCCTGCCGGCGGCCATGGGCGCACTGCTGGGCCGGCCCGATCTGCCCGTGGTGGCGCTGGTGGGCGACGGCGGCATCATGTTCACGCTGAGCGAGCTTGCCTGCGCCGTGGAAGAGCGCCTGCCGCTGATCATCGTGCTATGGCACAACCGGGGTTACGAGGAAATTCGCCGCTACATGGATAGCGCCGGCGTGGCGCGCCTGGGCGTGGATATCCAGGCGCCTTGCTTTCAGACTCTGGCCGCCGGCTTTGGCTGCGCCGCGACCCGCGTGCAGGATCCTGCTGGCCTGAGCCGTGCCCTGGCGCACCGCCCCGACGATGGCCCGATGCTGATCGAGATTGACGCCGAGGCCTGGTGCGCCGCCGTGGCCTGAGGCTTTCTGATTCCCCTAGCCGCCGCGCCCGCGACTCCCTATGCTGAACGGGTTCACTCGATAAGCGCACGAGGACGCCGCCGCATGACGCACGCACCGCCCGATATCGATGCTCTGGTGGACTTCATCCATACGCACCGCCGCCTGGCGGTGCTGACCGGCGCCGGCATCAGCACGGCCAGCGGGATTCCCGACTATCGCGACGCCGAGGGCAACTGGAAGCACTCGCCGCCGATGCAGCATCAGGAGTTCATGGGCAGCCACGGCGCGCGCCAGCGCTACTGGGCCCGGGCGCTGATCGGTTTTCGCACCCTGGAGCAGGCCAGGCCCAACCCGGCGCATCAGGCGCTGGCCCGGCTCGAAGCCAGAGGCCTGGTGAGCGGCATCATCACCCAGAACGTGGACGGCCTGCACCAGCGCGCCGGCTCAGGCCGAGTGATAGACCTGCACGGGCGGGCCGAGATGGTGCGCTGCATGAGCTGCGGCGTCCGCCAACTGCGCCGTGAGCTGCACGCCGAGCTGGCCGACCGCAATCCCGACTGGCTGGCGCTGAGCGCGGCGCCGCGGCCGGACGGCGATGCCTATCTGGAGCGCGACTTCGGCGGCTTCGAGGTGCCGGCCTGCGGGCACTGCCGAACGGGAATATGGAAGCCCGACGTGGTGTTCTTCGGCGACAGCGTGCCGGCGGGCACCGTCAGCGACGCCATGGACCTGCTCGGCGAAAGCGACGGCCTGCTGGTGGTGGGCTCTTCGCTGATGGTGTTCTCGGGCTTTCGCTTTGCCCGGGCCGCGGCCCGGCAGGGAAAGCCGATGGCCTGTCTGAACCTGGGCCGCACCCGGGCCGATGACCTCTACCGGCTCAAGATCAGTGAACAGGCCGAGCCGGCGCTGACGGCCCTTGAGCAGCGTCTCGACGAGCTCGGCCTGGGGTGACGATCAGCCGCCGCTGAGTTTCACTTGATAGCCGCGCTGCTCGAGCTCGACCTTGAGCAGCTCGCGCTGGTCGCCCTGAATCTCGATCACGCCATCCTTCAGCGCGCCTCCCGTGCCGCAGCGCTTCTTGAGCGCCCTGGCCAGCGCCTTGAGCTCATCGCTGGCCAGCGGCACGCCTTCGATCAGCGTCACGCCCTTGCCCTTGCGCCCCTTGGTCTCGCGACGCAGGCGCACGATACCGTCCAGCGCCGCCAGGCGCTGCTGCTCGGCGGCTTCGTCGCAGCGGCACTGGTCGGCAGGCTCCCGGCACTCGGGGCAGATATCGCCATGCTCGGTGGAATAGACCAGGCCACGCAGCTGATCGTGCAGCGATACCATGAGCGATCTCCTTGATTGAGTTCAGAAAACAGTCGCAGCCGCATGAAGCCGACCGTAATGATAGCTGCGCAGACCTGCAAGCCGCCTAAAGCGCCCGCTTCTGCTCCCAGGGCGGGGGCTGGAGCCGGCGCGTGCCGGCCAGGTGCGCGATCACGGTGGGCAGCTGAAACATGCTGGTGATCATGACGGCGCCGTCCGGCGTCGGCTCAACGTCGGGAAAACGATTGAGATGCACCACGGCAGTGCCTGCATCAAGCGCCGCCCGCACGCCGACCAGCGCATCGTCGACGGCCACGCAGTCCCCGGGATGATAGCCCATCATACGGGCGGCATGCTGGTACAGCCCGGGGTCCGGCTTCCAGCAGCCGATCTCGTAGGCGCTGAACAGATTATCGCCGAAGGCGCTTTCCAGGGCGGTGGCCGCAAGCGAGGTGCGCACCTTCCTGAGCGGCCCGTTGGACACCACGCCCATGGGATGCCCGGCAAGCGCCGCCAGCGCCTCGACGGCGCCTTCGATGGTCTTGAGATCGCTGGCCAGGCGGCGATCCAGATTGGCGCGCATTCGCTGCTCGAGCATCTTGAGGCGCTCGGCGTCCACGCGGCCATAGCGCGCTTCCAGCGTCGCCACGATGTGACGGAATCGCGCACCGCGAAACTCGCCGATGTAGTCGCTGGCTCGGAACGTCAGCCCGGCCTCGGTGAGGCTGCGCTCCATTTCCTCGGCCAGCAGTGGCTCGCTGTCGACCAGAGTGCCGTCGCAATCGAAGAGCAGACAGAGCGGGCGGACCATTTTCAGACCTCACGAGGTTCAAGGCACACGGCTAGCATCTCAAGCGTCGCGAGCATCCTGTGCCGACATACCTTATTAAAGACCAGTTGCCACGCCTTGTGAACAGTGTTTTTAAACGATTTGTGCGCGCTTCCCGTCACCACCCTGTACTTTGCAGGCTAATCTTCTGATCAGCTGCGCTGGATCATCTCGCGTCTCCGCCATTCGTTGTAAGCTGGAAGGAGCCAGTCCAGAGAGCGCCGCATCGCGCTCGCATATTCATTCAGTCAGGAGTCTGCAATGTTTACACTGGAAGAGCAGGTAGCCATCGTCACCGGCGGCGCCAGCGGCATCGGTCGAGGTATTGCCAGCGTACTGCGCAACGCCGGCGCTCGAGTCGTGATCGCCGATATCGATAGCGACGCCGGGCCCAAGGCGGCCGAAGCAATGGGCGCCGAGTTCGAGTTTCTGGACGTGACCGACCGCAAGGCCTGTCACGCTCTGGTAGAGCGCATCGTCGCGCGACACGGTCGCCTGGATGTCCTGTGCTCCAACGCGGGCATCTTTCCCCAGGCCAATATCGACGCCATGACCGACGAGAACTGGGATCAGATGCTGTCGGTCAACCTGAAGAGCACCTTTCACATGGTGCAGGCGGTGATGCCGGCCATGCGCGAGCGGGGCTACGGCCGCATCGTGCTGACCTCCTCGATCACCGGCGCCATTACCGGCTACCCGGGGTGGGCACACTACGGCGCCAGCAAGGCCGGCCAGCTCGGCTTCATGCGCTCTGCCGCCCTCGAGTTCGCCAAGGACGGCATCACCATCAACGCCGTGATGCCCGGCAACACGCTAACCGAAGGGCTCAAGGCCCAGGGCGAGGAGTACCTGCGCGAAATGACCGCGGCCGTGCCTACCAAGACGCTGGGCGAACCCGAGGATATCGGCCACGCCGCCTGCTTCCTGGCATCGAAGGAAGCACGCTTCATCACCGGCCAGACGCTGATCGTCGACGGCGGCCAGATCCTGCCGGAGTCGTTCGACGCTATTCTTTAACAGGATAGTCACCGCCGCCGCGCAGCGGCCTCCCACCAACACCTGGACGGTGCCACCCGGCTGGTCTTCGTGGGAACGATGTTTACATCGTGATCCGTCGCGAAGCGGCGGTGGAAATATCTCGACATGTTGGCATTCCCCGAGGCGCCTGGCGGCGCCTTTCGCGGCGTAAACGCCGCTCCCAGGAAGGGCAAAACCTGCAGCAGCCAATTCCTCTTCGCGCCAATTACTCTTCAACCACCAGCCCGGCCTGGGCCAGCGCGGCCATCAGCGCGCCGACATCGGCCGTGACCGCGGCAAGCGGCGCATCGAAACAGGCGGCCAGCAGGTCGCTTAGCGCATGGCCCGACAGCGGCTCCTGCTGCAGCAGCTGCCATACGACCCGGCCGCTGGCGTTGAGCCGGTGGATAGCGCCGCTGGCGGTGTGGATCAGGAACAGCTCCTCGCCCAGCGGATAGGCGCTGACGCCGCTTGCCGGCATCCAGACGCTGTCTAGATCGCGCGGCGAGGCGTCTTTCGCGCTGGCCGGCGGATGGTTCAGCAGGCTGGCATCGCTGGCGCGCTGGAAGTGCGAGCCTTCCACCACCCGGGCCAGATGGCGCGCACCGGCAAGCGGCTCCGAATAGCGCAGCAGCAGGCAGGGCACACGCCGCATTAGCGCCAGCAGGCGCTCGAGTAGCGTGTCGTCCGGCGTGTCGCGGGCGAAGTTCTGGCACAGCAGCTGCAGCAGGCCCTCACCCGGCGACAGCCTGACCACATTCGGCTGGGGTATTTGCGGGTCGCGCTCAAGCAGCACGATGGCCCCGACCGGGCTCGATTCATCAAAGCGGGCAAGGCGATTGGCCGCGGGGATCACAAAGCGGTAGCGCGCATCCTCGGGGCCGGCGTGGCGCTTTGCGTATTCGACAAACTCCCTCGAGAAGCTGTCCGGCAGCGGCAGCCGCAGCCGCGGGGCAACGCCCATGGCCACGCCCTCGCCCCCGAGGGTCAAGCCCAGCACGTCGTCACCAAACACCCGATAGCCCGCCGCGGCAAAGGCCACGCTCAAGGTGCTCTTGCCCGCCCTGCTGCTCTCGGGAAACAGCACCAGCTGGCCGTTGATCTCGACGCTGCCGCAGTGCAGCCCCAGCAGCGTCGGCGCGTTGTCCAGCCGCTGACTGACAAGTTCACCGACCAGACTGCACGCCGCCGACGCGGGCGATGGCAGGTCGAACTCGTCGGGCTCGTCGAGCGAGCCCTGCCACAGGCCCTCGGCGTCGCGATACACGTACATGCCCGGCGTGGGTCCTGCCGCCGGGCGCACCGTCATCGGCCAGCCGGGCATCGCCCGGGCGAGCGCGTCAACGACGTCGGGGGCATTTTCCACGCGCAGGCAGCGCCCCAGCCTGGGCAGCGCAACGTCCACCGCTGAGCCAGCCATCAGCGCTTCGGCGGGCCGAGGATCACATCCTCCAGGATGAGGATGGGGTCGTCGGTGTATTCGCGTATCCGGCTGCGCTCGCGACGGCGATACTCATAGCCGCTGGGCCGCGAGTAGCTGTGTCGGTAAGAGTTACGTCGGTAAGAGTTGCGCCGGTGAGAGTCGTGCCGATATGAGCCGTGCCGGTGAGAATTGTAGCGCCTGTCCCACGCCTGGGCCTGGCCGACGCTGAACAGCGTGGGGGCCACATAGGCGCCGGCAATGCCCACGCCAAGCGAGGCCAGCAGTCGGCGCCGACGCCGGCGATGGCGGTCAGCGGCGGACAGTTCGTCGTCTTTTGACCGCTTCTCTTTTACTTCGTCAACGCGATGCGACATATGCCACCTCCGAATTATCGAACAGTGTTCGCACCGCTTACAATACCATCCTGCTCGCCGACTCTCTAGCCGGGCATCGCGCTTTCCGGCTATTTGTCGATTGGCTCCACGGTTCGCGTCCCGGCGATAAATCCACCGTGAAGCCGCGCCGCTTGCAGAGTACACTAACGCGCGTTATCCACCGCCAGCCGAGGCCTGCGATGAGCTCCCATCTGCTTTCTATCGACTCTCTGTCCCGCGACGATGTCGACCACCTGATCCGCATCGCCGAACGCATGGAACCCATTGCCCAGCGTCGCAAGGTCACCCGAGTGCTGGAGGGCGCGGTGCTCGGCAACCTGTTCTTCGAGGCCAGCACCCGCACCCGGGTCAGCTTCAACGCCGCCTTCTGCCGCCTGGGCGGCACCGTCTGCGACACCACCGGCTTCACTTTCTCGTCCATGGCCAAGGGCGAGTCGCTGTACGACACCAGCCGGGTGATGAGCGGCTACTGCGACGCCATCGTCATGCGCCACCCCGACCAGGGCTCGGTGGCCGAGTTCGCCCGCGCCACCCGGGTGCCGGTGATCAACGGCGGCGACGGCCCCGGCGAGCACCCCAGCCAAGCGCTGCTGGACCTCTACACCATCGACAAGGAGTTCACCCGGCTGGGCAAGACGCTGGCCGGCGCCCACGTGCTGCTGACCGGCGATCTGAAGTACGGCCGCACCGTGCACTCGCTGATCCGGCTGCTGTCGCTCTATGGGCCGATGCGCGTCACCCTGGTGTCGCCTCCCGGGCTCGAGATGCCTACGTCGCTGGTCGACGCGGTCAGCGCCCGCGGCCTGCACATTGAAGCGCGCGACAGCCTGAACGGCGACTTCTCCGACGTGGACGTGGTCTACACCACGCGCATCCAGAAGGAGCGCTTCACCCAGGAGATGACCGAGGAGTTTGGCGTACTGTCGCGGGACTACAGCGTCGATCTGGCCTTTCTTGATCAGCGCTGCAATGACGGCACCATCGTCATGCACCCGCTGCCCCGGGACAGCCGCCCCGAGGCCAACGACCTGGACGTGGATCTCAACGGCGACCCGCGCCTGGCGATCTTCCGCCAGACCGACAACGGCATTCCCATGCGCATGGCGATCTTTGCCAAGCTGCTGCAGGTGGAGGATCACGTCGAGAAGGAGATGCGCGAGGTGCGCTGGTTTGTGCCCAAGACCTTCGGCGTGGACGACACGCTC
This sequence comes from Halomonas sp., assembly GCA_035459605.1. Lineage (GTDB taxonomy): Bacteria > Pseudomonadota > Gammaproteobacteria > Pseudomonadales > Halomonadaceae > Halomonas. The sequence goes on from DATHXP010000395.1 coordinate 10,350, forward strand.
TTTTAAACGCCTTTGCCTAGCCTTTTCCTAGCGGCGCGGCAGGCCTTCCTGGTGCGCCAGCCAGGATTCGAGAATCAGCACCGCGGCGATGCCGTCGACGCTGTCGGCGCGGTAGTCGCCGCGGTGGCCCTGGTCTCTGGCGATGGCCTTGGCCTCGCGGGTCGAGCCGCGTTCGTCGGCCATCTCGCAGGGCACGCCAAACCGCCCGTACAGCCGCTTGCCGAACTTGCGCGCGCGGGTGCTCATCGCGCTCTCGCTGCCGTCCATGTTGAGCGGCAGCCCCACCACAAACAGATCCGGCTGCCACTCCTTAACCAGCGCGGCGACCTGCTGCCAGTCGGGGATACCGTCGCGCGCAGCCAGCGCCGGCAGCTCGCGCGCCCGGCCGATCAGCTCGTTGACCACCGCCACGCCGATACGCCGCGTGCCGAAGTCGAAGCCAAGGATCAGGCGCTGGCCGGTACTCGCCATCAGCGGCGCCCCATCAACTATGGCCGGCTTCGCGGGTCATCAGATTCAAGTCGACGCCCAGGGCGCCGGCGCTGGCGCCCAGGCGCTGCTCCGGGGGCAGCTCGAACAGGATATCGGCGCGGCCTTCCACGGTCAGCCAGGCGTTGTCCTTCAGCTCGTTTTCCAACTGGCCCGGCTCCCAGCCGGAACAGCCCAGGCACACCAGAAAGTGCTCCGGCCCTTCGCCGTTGGCGATGGCCTGCAGGATGTCCATGGACGTGGTCAGGGCGATCTCTTCGCTCACCTGCAGGCTGGAGTCCCAGTCGCTGCTTTGGCCAAGGTGCAGAATGAACCCCCGGTCCTTGTGCACGGGGCCACCGTAGTAGACCGGTTCGCCAAGCCGCGATGGGTCACCGATTTCCAGCTCAAGCTGTTCGAAGAGCGAATCGAGGGTCAGCTCCAAAGGGCGATTAACTATAACCCCCATGGTGCCTTTGTCGTCGTGGTCGCAAAGATAGCAGAGCGACCCGGCGAAATGAGAATCTTCCAGGTGCGGCATCGCCATCAGGAAGTGATTTTTCAAACTTTGCATTGAGCCTCTCCGGCAGGGCTACTGCTCGCCGTGAATTATTTCTTGCCAATTCGTGTCTTGCCGAAATCGAAGATGCGCTGGATGGTGTAGCTGCTCATGTCCGACATGCTCTGATCGAACGCCGGATAGGGCGCCGCATCGTGAACGGTCTCCAGCGACAGCCTGTCGAGTTCGGGTTTATCGGAGGATTGTAACACTTCTGCCCGCAGCAGCTGACCGTCGCTGCCGATCTCCACCAGCACCTTGACGCGCCCCTCCGATTGGCCGCGAAAGCTGCCGACGGCCTCGATCAGGCTGACCACCTGCGCTTCGTAGCGCGCACCGGCCTGGGCCATCGCCGCGGTGCGCGCCGGCCCGTCGGCGTCGCCGCTGTGTCGCTCGGCGCGCCCGCGCTCGCTTTCGCTGACGACGAAACCCTGGGTGGGCGTCATGTAGGTATCCGTGGCGGGATCAGCAAGGCCGCCAGGCGCCGCCGCGCTGGAAAGCGCCATGTCGCCTTCGGGAGCCGCCTCGAACTCGGGCCGCCAGACGTCCGCGCCGCGAAGGCCGGCGGCCGCCTGCGCTTCGCTGACCTCACGCAGCACCGCGCCGTCGCTGCCCGCTGCGCCGGCACCCTGCTGACTAGCCTCAGCCAGCGCCCGAGCGTGGCGAACGCTCTCCGAGGGCTCGGTCACCAGCACCACGTCCAACACCTGGCGCGTGGGCGTCGGCGTCGGCGTCGGCGACTGCAGCACCGCCGCCCCGCCGAGCACTATCAGATGCAGCAGCAGCACCATTGATGCGGCGAGCCAGCGGCGATAGCTGCGAGTGACCGGCGCGTAGCGAATGGGGTCGTTGATCAGCGTCGTCGTGGCCATGCTGGCAAAGCGCTCCTGTCAGCCGTCGCAGCGGCGGCGAATCAGGTCCATCAGATCGCTGGCAATGTCGGTCCCGCGCTGATCGTCGATCTCGCGCACGCAGGTCGGGCTGGTGACGTTGATCTCGGTGATGTAGTCGCCGATGACGTCCAGGCCGACCAGCATCAGGCCCTTCTCGACGATCGTCGGCTTGACCTGATCGACCAGCCACAGGTCGCGGTCGGTCAGCTCGCGGGTGACGCCCCGGGCGCCGGCAGCGAGGTTGCCGCGAGTTTCGCCGGCCATCGGCACCCTGGCCAGGCCGTAGGGCACCGGCTCGCCGTCCAACAGCAGAATGCGGGTATCGCCATCCTTGATCTCGGGCAGATAGCGCTGGGCCATGATCTTGCGCTTGCCGCGCACGGTCAGCATTTCCAGCACCGCGCCAAGGTTGCGGCCATCGGGGCCCACATGAAAGATGCCGCTGCCACCCATGCCGTCCAGCGGCTTGTAGATCACATCGCCGTGCTCGGCGTGAAAGGCGCGCAGCTCGCCGTCGCGGCTGGAGACTAGGGTCGGCGCGCAGCACTGGGGGAACTGCTGGGCAAACAGCTTCTCGTTGCACTCCAGCAGGGCGCGGGTCGGGTTGACCACCAGCACGCCTTCGCGCTCGGCGAAGCCGAGCAGGTGAACGGCATTGAGGAAATGCTCGTCGACCGGCGGATCCTTGCGCATCAGGATCACGTCCAGCTCGCCCAGCGGCCGGGAAGCCGGCTCGCCAAGCGCGTACCAGCGCTGCGGATCGCGGAAAACCTCGAGATCGCGCATCCGGGCATAGGCGCGCCCGTCGCGCAGAAACAGATCCTCCTGCTCCATGTAGTGCAGCGACCAGCCGCGGTCGCTGGCGGCCCACAGCATCGCCAGGCTGGTGTCCTTCTTGTAGGCAAGGTCGGCGATGGGATCCATCACCACGCCGACGCGCAGAGTGCTCTCGCTCATGATTCCTCTCATTAATTCCGCGACTAGGCGCCATTAGTGAACTGCTCGGCAGTATGCAGCAGCTTCCAGTGTGACTCCAGCGGGTCAGTCCAGGCGTGACGGCTCGCCGGCCGCTCGCCGACTACTCGTCCACGACCATGCGGATGCCGCCGTCCTCGATCACGATGCGCCGCTGCTTGTAGAGCCGCCCGATAGCCTGCTTGAAGGCGTTCTTGCTGACCCCGAGCCGGGCCTTGATCTCGCCGGCCGGCGTGTGGTCGGACAGCGGCAGATAGCCGCCGCTCTCGCGCAGCGCCTTGAGCACCAGCTCGCCCACCATGTCGAGACGCGCCGGACCCGGCGGCAGCAAAGCAAGATCCAGCCGTCCATCCTCCTCGCGCACGCGCTTGACGTAGCCCTTGACACGCTGGCCGCGGCGCAGCGGCCGGGTCACCTCGTCGCGAAACAGCAGGCCCCAGAAGCGGCCGTTCACCGCCGCCTTGTAGCCAAGGTCGGTCTGCTCGGCGATCACCAGCGCCACCTCATCGCCCGCGGCCAGCCCCTCGGCCTCGTCAGAAAGGTGGCGGTCCAGGCGCTGGGTCGCCAGCGGACGGCCCCGGTCATCCTCACGAATCATCACCAGCACGCGCCGCCCGACGCTTGGCCGGAAATGCTGCTCGCCATAGGGCAGCAGCAGATCCTTGGCATGGCCCCAGTCGAGAAAGGCGCCGGTCTCGTTGACCGCTACCACCGGCAGATAGGCCACCTCGCCCACACTAGCCCTGGGCTCGCGCGCGCGGCGCATTGGCTCGCGGCGGGGAATGCCGGCGCGGGCGGAACGGCGATCACGGGAGTCGGACATAGAAGGTGATTTCCGCAGCAAGTTTAGCTACTAGTATGGGGGCGTGATACCAAGATACAAAGGCCTGACGCTCACCGTCCCAACACCAACCACTGTGGGAGCTACCATGTCGACACAGATTATCCTGCCGCGCCTGATGCAAGTCGGCGACAACGCCAGCCATGAGCTGCCCGCCGTGCTGGAGAGCCTGGGCTGCCGGCGCCCGCTTATCGTCACCGACGCGATGATGGTTGAACTGGGCTACGCCAGCCGGCTTCAGGACATGCTCGCCGAGCACCCCCATCTTGACTACCGGGCGACGGACATCTTCGACGCCTGCGTGCCGGAGCCCACCGTCGCCTCCATTCAGGCCGGCGTGGAGATGGCGCGCGACGGCGGCTACGACAGCCTGGTCGCCCTGGGCGGCGGCAGCCCCATCGACAGCGCCAAGGCCATCGCGATACTCGCCAAACACGGCGGCGAGATGCGCGACTACAAGTTTCCCCGCCAGGTCAGCGAGCCGGGCCTGCCGATCATCGCCGTGCCCACCACCGCGGGTACCGGCTCGGAAGCCACGCGCTTCACCATCATCACCGACGAGACCAGCGACGAGAAGATGCTGTGCGTGGGCATGGGCTTCATGCCGGTAGCGGCGCTGATCGACTACCGCCTGACCCTGAGCGTGCCGCCGCGCACCACCGCCGATACCGGCATCGATGCGCTGACCCACGCCATCGAGGCCTACGTCAGCAGGAAGCGCAACCTCTACAGCGACAGCCAGGCGCTCTCGGCCATGCGGCTGATCGGCCCGCACCTGCGACGCGCCTACCATCACGGCGCCGACCTGGAGGCCCGGGAAGCGATGATGCTCGGCGCCACCCTGGCCGGCGTGGCCTTCTCCAACGCCTCGGTAGCCCTGGTGCACGGCATGAGCCGCCCCATCGGCGCCCATTTTCACGTGCCCCACGGGCTCTCCAACGCCATGCTGCTGCCCAGCGTCACCGCCTACTCGCTACCCGCCGCGCCCGAGCGCTACGCCGACTGCGCCCGCGCCATCGGCGTGGCCGGCGAACAGGACAGCGACGACGACGCCAACCGCAAGCTGCTCGACGAGCTGACGACCCTCAACCAGGAGCTGAAGGTGCCCACCCCCGAGCAGTTCGGCATCGAACGAGAGCGCTTCTTCGCGCTGCTGCCCGACATGGCCGAACAGGCGCTCGCCTCGGGCTCCCCCGGCAACAACCCCCGGGTGCCCGACGCCGACGAGATCATCGATATCTACCGGCGGCTGTGGCCCGACGCCTGAGCCCGGGCACCAGCGCCAAAGGCGCCGGGCAAGCATGGCATTTTGCGGCCGCCTCATGCAGGGTGGGCAGATTCACCGATCGACACAGGGAGTTTTTATGATTGCCACACGCTCAACTCGCCACTGGCTCATCGCTGGCGCGCTGTCTGCGGGCATGTTCGCCCTGTTCACGCCGCTCGCCGCGCAGGCCGAGCCTGAGCAGCCGACCCTCGATGAAGTGCGCTTCGGCGTGCCGCCCTGGCCCGGCATCACGGTTAAGAGCGAAGTGGCCAGCCAGCTGCTTGAAGCGCTGGGCTACAGCACGCGCCAGCGCGAACTGGCGGTCAGCGTGATCCTCAATGCCTTATCGCAGCGCGATCTCGACGTATACCTGGCCGGCTGGTACCCGCAGGAGCGCGACATGCTGGCCCCGCTGCTCGAGGACGGCTCGATCCTCGAGATCGTCGACAACGTGCCCTCGGCGATCACCGGCATCGCCGTCACCGACGACGCCTGGCAGGCCGGCGTACGCAGCATCACCGACCTGGACAAGTACGCCGACCGCTTCGACAGCCGCATCTACGGCATCGAGGCAGGCTCAGGGATCAACGATGCCGTGCTCAGCGTGATCGACGACGACCGCTTCGGCCTCGGCGACTGGCAGCTGCAGGAGTCCAGCGCCTCGGCAATGCTCGCCCAGGTGGGCCAGAAGATCGACGCCGGCGAGTGGGCCGCCTTCATCGGCTGGCAGCCGCACTGGATGAACGTCGCCTACGACATGCACTACCTGGAAGACGCCGACGACTCCGGCGCCGCCCAGCTGGAGGGCCACGTCGCCACCGTCGTGCGCTCCGATCTTCCCGAGCTCGACCCCAACCTGGCGCGCTTCTTCGAGCAGTTCGTGGTGGGCAGCGAGATCCAGAGCGAATGGGTCAACGCCTACTCGCGCGATGAGCGCCGCGCCGGCGACGTCGCCGGCGAGTGGATTGGCGAAAACCAGGACATCGTCGCCGAATGGCTCGACGGCGTCACCACCCGGGACGGCGAGCCCGCCATCGAAGCGGTGCGCGCCCAGCTTCAGTAAGCCAGCCCCGCCCGGCACCAAGAAGGTGCCGGGCTATTGAGCGCGCCCAAGGTGTTCACCGTCTCTTTACCCGACAGCCGCTTTTCCGATGTATCCATGACGGAGAAAATGGCGGCCTGGCTTGCGCCCGATCAATACTTGCCCACCTCAGCCTTTCGTAACATGGGATTACACAGCCGGCGGTGCTAAGTTGGCATAAATTATCTAAGGAAAACGCAAAGGGCTGCATGCGTGTTTATCTGTTTTATACGGCGAAGCTATACTTAATGTGCTTATATTTCAACAAGTTAAGATGTGTTGGCGTGCAGCATACACTGATAAACGCGCATGCTCGTTTAAGTCGATATACGAGTACGCAGCCTAATACGCTGTTAGGCACGTGAAACAAACTCGCTTCGACGAGTACATCGAGTTAAGGAATTTAGACTAATGAAGCGATTGATTGATCTCACAAATGATGAAGCAAAGCAGCATTTCCTAAAATGCAGCAGTTGTTTTAATGGCGACCTTCCCAAATACTTAAGTTTTCAACCACTTATCACAGCGGTATCAGAGGTGATGAATGGAGGTGGATTTAATCAATTCAAGTCTAAAAATCCGAGTGATTCAGCGGGTGTAAACTACAACCTGATTGCAAATAAAGATGGGAAGCTCGCATGGCGTCCATACGAGCTAATGCACCCAGCGATATATGTGTCTTTGGTTAATGTGATTTGTGAAGATGAAAATTGGAATCTCATTAAGGATCGATTTACGGAGTTTGAAAGTGGTGTAGTGTATTGCTGTAGTGCCCCAGTTATGTCTGTGGATAATCAAAGTGATGTCGCTACACAGGTGATGAACTGGTGGCAGAAGGTAGAGCAACGCTCTCTTACGTATTCGTTAGAGTTTAGCCATGTACTTCATACCGATGTGACGGATTGCTATGGTTCGCTATATACGCATAGTATTTCTTGGGCATTACATGGTGTCGAAGAAGCTAAACAAAATCGACGAAGAAATTCTATTCTTGGAAACAAGATCGATTCACATATTCAAGCCGGTAGATATGGGCAGACAAATGGAATCTCTCAAGGTTCTGTTTTAATGGATTTTATAGCCGAAATGGTCCTCGGATTTGTCGACCTTGAAATTAGCCAAGAACTTCAAGGCCAAAGTGATTTTCGCATATTGAGGTATCGTGACGATTATAGAGTTTTTGCAAATAGTGATGAACGAGCTGAACAAATACTGAAAATCATCAGTGACAAACTACGAGTAGTTGGAATGAGGCTCGGAGTATCAAAAACCTATTCTTGCCGTAACGTAGTAGAAGGCTCTATCAAACCGGACAAGCTTGCGGGAATAGAGTTACAAGACCTTGGTACGACAAATGCGAAAACCATCCAAAAGCAGTTATTGAGACTCCACTCATTTGATCAGCGCCACCCTAATAGCGGAGCCTTAAGGCGAATTGTCAGCGAATTTCACGCCAACATCTCGAAGCAAACGGAAGCTCCAGATGATCTTGAGGTTCAGGTGGCAATCGCTACTGATATAGCTTTTGTTTCCCCCGCAACATTTCCGGCTGTAGCCGGAATATTAAGCCATTTAATCTCATTGGCTCCCGATTCTGAAAAAGGGCCGCTCTGGGAGAAAGTTCGCAACAAAATGGCTAGAGTCCCCTACAACGGATATCTAGAGATTTGGCTTCAAAGAGTTACGCAGCCTGCTACGGTAAATATCCCGTTTTCCAGCAAAGAAGCTATTTGTAAAATTGTTAATGGTGGTAACGAAAAGCTGTGGGAAAACGACTGGATCTCTAGTCGAGATTTGCTAGGGGCGCTTGATGTTTCGCAAATAGTAATATCCTCGGCTGAAGATGAAAGTGAGGTTATTGAGCCAGCTGAAATTCAGCTTTTTACCCAAAATGCGTGGTCATACTAATGCCTAACAAGAACATGCATAGGACATTTTTTCCGTTGCGCAAATTGGCATTCGCTTCGCTCATTTTATGCCAATTTACTTCACTCCAAAAATGCCAATGATGTTGGCGTTAGATTGCATTAGGAGCCTTACATTGGCTGAAAATAGATATTCTGGAAAGCAAAGGCTTGCGATATTCATTGCGTTAATATGGGTGTCATTCATCGCTTTTGTTTCTGCACTCGATTATAACTTTAACTTGGCATTTTTTCTTGGTATTGGTGCATTTCCTGTAGCATTCATCTGGGGTATTGTATGGGTCGTCGCAGGGTTTAGGAAGAAACAGGAGAAGAACGAATGTACGATCCCAGGCAATGGGCTTTCGTTGCGGATATAAACCATAACGGTTCAATAACAATTAGTGATGTTTGGCTTTGGTTTAAGCAGCTCTATTTTTATCCTGGAGGTGGTCTGCTATACTGTATAATTCATAAAACGCCGCAAATTACTGCATTCTTCGAAATCACATTCAGTAGTTATGGTGGTATATTTTCAGGAGTTATTTCTTTTTTATGCTGGCTAATCTTGTTGGTTGGTCTGGCGTTTGCGAATGAATAATGCAATCTAACTTGGTCGCTAGGAGCCAAGATGAGTCTTGTAGAAGAATCAAAAGACATCGGTCTCTGGTTGCACACCAAACTAGATGGATTAATGGTTCCAAGTGATGACCGTACTAGGTCTGCTGCTGGTTGCTTCGAAATCTCCATGGAACACCAGTGCGCGATTGCGATACTTCTGGAAGCGCAATTGTATGGATCATTATGTTCTTTAGCGCGCTCTGTATTCGAATCATATGTCAGAGGCTGTTGGCTCAAATATTGTGCGGATGAATCTCAGGTCGAGAAGTTTCTCACCTCTGGTGTGCGAGCCACATTCCAGTCTCTCATTGATGAAATCGAGGCTCTAGATATCGATAGCCCAAAGGTATTATCACAAGCAAAGAATGCAGGTTGGGATCTGCTTAACGATTTCACCCATTCAGGTGCCCAGCACGTCATAAGACGAAACACGGAAACGTCAATTTCTCCAAACTACGATGACGAAGAGATTAGGAGTGTAGTGAGGTTCGTCAATGCTTTGGCCCTGATCTGTGGCTACGAGGTATATAGCATGGGGGATTCTGACGCCTCGGAAGCGTATGCTGAGTTTATTGATAAGGTCAGCCAGTTTAGCGCAGACTCCTAACTAGGCGTTAGTTTTCTCAACAAAATCCCAACATCATCAACCACCGAGAGTTAAATGAATTCAGTTACAATAGACCATTTCAAGAGAGCCATTGATGATATAGCGGCTCATGGTGACAACGACATGTTGCCATTTGATATTGACACCATATTTTTATCAGAATCTAAAGACAAGCTGGCTAAACTTGCTTATGACTTATTTGATCGTCTTGAAAAAGATGGAAAAAAGAATGCAAAAAACACTCTTAACTCAACACAGATTTTCTCAGAAAGATTGCTCTCTCCTACAGGAGCTAGTGGATTTAGAATATCAACAAAAATCCACCCTTTCTGGAATTTATATCTGAATGGGCTTGCTATAGCTATAGCAGAGAAAAACGAGCAAAACAGAAGCCCTAATGCGCATTCATATCGTTTTATAGACACAGGCCCTGGGATTTTTGATAGGGATAAATCTTGGAGAGCTTATAAAGAAGCTACTATCAAAGATCCAACATTAAAGAGTAGCGATGCTGTAGTTGTACAAACAGATATTTCTAGTTTTTATGAACATATTTATCATCACAGAATAGAAAACTGCATCAATGATCTATTTGGTAACAATTCAACAGTTTCTACACAAGTAGATAGGCTCCTCAGCCAATTATCATCAGGTCGTTCATTTGGCTTGCCTGTCGGCGGGCAATGCTCAAGAGTACTCGCTGAACTACTAATGACTTCAATAGATCAGCTTCTTACATTGTCCAATGTTACGTGGCATAGGTATGTTGACGATTTTACATTGATAGCTGACAGTCAAGCTGAAGCTTATAAAGCAATATCTATCCTTTCAAATGTATTGGCAGATTATGGTCTTTCACTCAATAGATCAAAAACAACCATTCTTAAAGCTCAGCACTACGAAAATTTTGTTCACTCACAATTATTTACTGATGATGATAATGCTAGCAAGTTAAAGAAAATTGACTTACATTTTGATCCATACTCTGATAATCCCAATTCTGATTATGAAGAGCTTGCAGAGACAGTAGAGCAACTTAATGTACAAGCCTTACTTGATTTAGAGATTCATAAAGGTCAACCAGACACATTTTTAATAAACCAAATCAGTAGAACATTAAAACTACATGATCCAGTGTTAGCATTGCAGCTTTGCAGGACATTACTTTCATCTGGTAACTTACATTCGTTTAGGGGTTCTTGGTCAACAATTATTAAAGGAGTAATTTCGCTTAGAGCAGATGAAAAGTACTCTGGGATATATTCATTACTAGATAATTTGTTGGATGATGTCATCTCTCACTCTGATCACTTGCTACTACCAGAGGCGAACTGCCTGCATTACTTGCGTGCATTAAGACTATCAAGAACTGACAAGCGTGCTGCATATGTGCATAAAATACTTCAGGAAAGTTCCTCTGAAACAATTAAAAGAGCATGTTTAGAATGCATTAGAAAATGGAAAGATCGACCTTCTTTTATCCATGCAAGAAATAAATGGCCTAACTTCAGCGCTGAAGTCCAGAGAATTTTATGGCTTACATCATTTGAATTTGGAGATGATGGTAAACATTTTAGGCTGCAAGTGAAAAGTACAACTTATAGTTTATGGTCATTAGGCATTGAGCTAAAGGACAAGCCATCGTTTAGTGGAATATATACCTCATGGGTCGATGATGCGGTGAAAAAATGAAATTTTTAAGATTACCAGTTAAAGACCCAAGAACTGTTGCAAGAGATATTCCAGGAATATGTGACATACTCTTTCCTCAGCTGCTACCTGCGATAGTTTCTCATTTAAATAGAGAAGCACAGCCAATATCGGGCTGCTCTGATGTAGAGAAGAGCTTAATCCTTAAAATGTCTACAAATGCAGCAATGTTATTTGAAGTTGCATATGCACGTGCTGAGCAAATGCTTACTAATGCTGCCGAAGATTGGGATGCATGCCTAAATATAGCCCTAGAGAGACAATCAAAATATTTTGATGCTGATCTCCCTGAAAGTTTAACAGAAATTGACATATTAATAGCAAAAAAAACTGCGGATAACCTAGTAAAATCGCTAGAATTCTTTCAGGGTAAAAGTCAAAATATTGGAATTTCTCAATCGCCAATAATACCTGGCTTTCAATGGATTTCGCAAGGGAATGGCGACTTCGCAATTGGCAAAAAATTGATAGAGGTAAAATGTAGTAGTAGGAGTTTTTCATCATCTGACTACAGACAGATTTTAATATACTGGCTCTTGAGCTTTTCATCTTCAATTGAGGACAGGAGTGAAGAGTGGGAGTCAGGTATATTACTAAACCCAAGACTGAATAAATATATTGAAATTAGGTTTGACGAGCTTATAAAAATTGCAGGTGCAGGGAGATCCAAAATAGAGCTGCTACAGCTATTTTCATTTCTGGTTGGCGATTATGCATATAAACTTGGTAATTAAGTTTAATGACCAGCCCCCACTGTCAAGACGAAAATTAAAAGGTCGACGGCTACACCCCGATCGCCGCCTATCTGGGCAACGAAGGCTGATGCCTGGGTCTGGAGTTGCGTCCCGTCCCCCTGCCCCCAGTGTCAGGATGACTGTCGTGCCCTCTGATACCCTGTTCTTATAAACCAACCAAGGGGCGAAAGAGGGTACTCATGCCTTATTACTCCGAGGAGCGCCGGCAAGTCTTGGATGAAAGCTCTGAAATGCATCCCGAGCGATTCGCGTACGGACACTCGAGGCTGACGATGCAACTGGTCCAGTGTCACGATCAATCCGGTACAGCCTGATGACGACGACCCGGCACCCTACAGCACGGTGAACATCCCGGCACTGCCAGTGTCAAGCCATACCGTCGCGAAATCGACGTTAATTTTTAACAACCTATCTGAATCAAGTTGACAGGCTCCAGTATAGTCAGGAGGTTGTCGAAAATGCATTTTGAAATAAAATTTAATTACAGTGACTTACCATTTTAGACTGAGTATTGTATAATGTATAAACTTTAGCTGAAGAGCCTATGCCATGCCCTCCTTCAAGACACGCGCTCAGTACGTTGCAGATGACCTTCGACATCGTATCCTCAGCGGTGAGTTCAAAGGCGGTACGCAG
>DATHXP010000396.1:0-1880 GCA_035459605.1 Halomonas sp.
CGCGCCATGTTCCACGCCGACAACGCCTACTCGCTGGGAGCCGCCCGGGTCACCGGCCATCGCGCGCGCACCCACAAGGCCTCCAACACCGCCTTTCGCGGCTTCGGCGGCCCCCAGGGCATGATGATCATCGAGCGCGCCATGGATGACATCGCCCGCGGTATGGGCGAGGATCCGCTGACCATTCGCAAGCGCAACCTCTACCGCCAGGGCCGCGACATCACCCACTACGGCCAGCGCGTGGAGCAGCTGGCGCTGCTTGGCGATATCGTCACTCGGCTCGAGGCGAGCAGCGACTACTGGGCGCGCCGCCGGGCGATTACCGCGTTCAACGCCCAAAGCCCGATCATCAAGAAGGGCCTGGCGCTGACCCCGGTGAAGTTCGGCATCTCCTTTACCCAGCAGCACCTCAACCAGGCCGGCGCCCTGCTGCTCGTCTACACCGACGGCAGCGTGATGATCAACCACGGCGGCACCGAGATGGGCCAGGGGCTGCACACCAAGATTTGCCAGGTGGTGGCGCGCGAGCTGGGGCTGGAGATGAGCGACGTGCGCATCAGCGCCACGCGCACCGACAAGGTGCCCAACACCTCGCCCACCGCCGCCTCCAGCGGCGCAGACCTCAACGGCCAGGCGGCGCGCAATGCGGCCAGCAAGCTGCGCGAGCGGCTGTTCGATTTCGCCGCCGACCACTTCGATGCGCAAAACGGCGGCCTCGAGCGCGAAGCCATGCGCCTGGAGAACGGCTATCTGATCGCCGGCATCGGCGAGAGCGAACAGCGCATCGCCTGGGGCGAGCTGATCCAGGCGGCCTACCTGGGCCGGGTCTCGCTGTCCGAGAAAGGGTTTTATGCCACGCCGCTGATCCACTACGACCGCAGCACCGGCCAGGGGCGGCCCTTCTACTACTTCGCCCACGGCGCGGCGGTGTCCGAAGTCGAAGTCGACACCCTGTCCGGCGAATACCGGCTGCGCCGCGCCGACATCCTGCACGACGTGGGCGACTCGCTGAACCCGGCCATCGATCTCGGCCAGGTGGAGGGCGCCTTCATTCAGGGCATGGGCTGGCTGACCAGCGAAGAGCTCAAGTGGAACGACGCCGGCCGGCTGACCTCGGACGGCCCCTCCACCTACAAGATTCCCGCCTTCGGCGATCTGCCGCCGGAGCTCAACGTCGAGCTGCTCGAAGGCCACCCCAACTCCAGGGCGAGCATCTACCGCTCCAAGGCCGTGGGCGAGCCGCCGCTCATGCTGGGTATTTCGGTATGGTCGGCGCTGCGCGACGCCCTGGCGAGCCTCACCGACTATCGCACCTGCCCGCCGCTGGACACGCCGGCCACGCCCGAGCGCATGCTGATGGCGATTGAAAGCCTGAAGAATAGCGCGCCGCGTGGGGCCTTGCTGAAGAAAGAGGAGGCGAAGTCATGACCGCCCAGACCTGGCACGCCGCGCTGCACCAGCTGCAGCGCGAGGCGCGCCCCCACGCGCTGGCCACGGTTGTCGCCGCGGCGGGCTCGACGCCCCGGGAGCCCGGCACGCGCATGGTGATCACCCCCGCTGACAGCATCGACACCCTGGGCGGCGGTCACTTCGAGGAGCAGGTGATCGAGGCGGTTCAGCGCTGGCTGGCCGCCGGCGAAGTGGGGCTTAGGCTGGAGGACTTCCCGCTGGGCGGGCGCTCCGGCCAGTGCTGCGGCGGCCACGTGCAGGTGCTGATCGAGCTGTTTCCCGGCGCCGAGATGCAGGTAGCGCTGTTTGGCGCCGGCCACGTGGGCCGCGCCTTGGCTCGGGTGCTCGCTCCGCTGCCGTGGCGGCTGGATTGGTTCGACAGCCGCCGCGATGGCTTTCCCGATACGCCTGCCGCCGACCGCCAGTCGCGC
>DATHXP010000397.1:0-2380 GCA_035459605.1 Halomonas sp.
CACTCTTAACCTGGAACCCAATGATCCCCGCCGCCTGGCCAACCTGTGCGGCCAGCGCGACGAACATCTGCGACTGATCGAAGCGCGCCTGGGCGTCACCCTGCGCAACCGCGGCAACGTCTTTCAGCTGGCGGGGCCGGCGCACCGGGTCAGGGCTGCTGCCAATATCCTTGAGCACCTGTATCGCGAAGCCGAGTCCAGCGACCTCAGCCCCGAGACCCTGCATCTTTATCTTCAGGAATCCGGCCTGGAGGCGCTGGAAGAGGAGGAGGGCGCTGATCGCGGCGAGGTGCTGCTGCGCACGCCGAAACTGCTGATCAAGCCGCGCGGTTTCAACCAGCAATCCTACGTCACCAGCATGCGCGCCCACGACATCAACTTCGGCATTGGCCCGGCGGGCACCGGCAAGACCTACCTGGCCGTGGCGGCCGCCGTCGAGGCGCTCAATCAGCAGCAGGTGCGCCGCATTCTGCTGGTGCGACCGGCCGTCGAGGCCGGCGAAAAGCTCGGCTTTCTGCCCGGCGACCTGGCCCAGAAGATCGACCCTTACCTGCGCCCCCTCTACGATGCTCTCTACGAAATGATCGGCTTTGAGCAGGTGGCCAAGCTGATCGAGCGTCAGATCATCGAGATCGCCCCGCTGGCCTATATGCGCGGTCGCACCCTCAACAACGCCTTCATTATTCTCGATGAAAGCCAGAACACCACCCGCGAGCAGATGAAGATGTTCTTGACCCGCATCGGCTTCGGTTCCACGGCGGTGATCACCGGCGACATTACCCAGGTCGACCTGCCCCGCGGCCAGACGTCGGGCCTGATCCAGGTGCTGGAGGTGCTGCGCCACACCCAGGGCATTGGCACGACCCATTTCTCGGCCAAGGACGTGGTTCGCCACCCCTTGGTGCAGCGCATTATCGAAGCCTACGACGTCTTCGAGGCCGAGCAGGAGGTCCAGGAGCGCGCCCGCCGCGAGGCGCGCCAGCAGGAGCGTGAGGCGCGCCGCCAACGCCGCGACAGCGGCGATGAGGAAGGCAGGGCGTGAGGCCTCTTTATATCGACCGCCAGTTGGCCTGTGCGGCCCACGACCTGCCGAGCCAGGCCGACCTGGAGCGCTGGGTGGGCGCGGTGCTGGCGCGCCATCCCGACGAACAGCGCAATGAGCTCACCGTGCGCTTCGTCGATGATGATGAGAGCCGTGCCTTGAACGCCACCTATCGCGGCAAGTCCAGCGCCACCAACGTGCTGTCCTTTCCTTTTGAAGGCCCGCCCGAGGTGGCGCTGCCGCTGCTGGGCGATCTGGTCGTCTGCGTGCCGGTGGTGCGCCGCGAGGCCGAGCGGCAGAACAAGGCGCTGCACGACCACTACGCGCACATGGTGATCCATGGCACGCTGCACCTGATGGGCTACGATCATGTCGAGGATGGCGAGGCCGAGATCATGGAAGCGCTCGAATGCGCTATCCTTGCCGAACTGGGCATCGCTGCCCCTTACCAGCCGGCAGCCCCGGAGCAGCAGGATTGTGATACCGAGGACAAGAGACACAACGCATGAGCGAAGATCGATCGAGTAGCCAGGGCGGCAGGTCCTGGTTCGATAAGTTGTTCAGCGCGCTTTCCAACGACAGCGATGAACCCAGCTCGCGGGCCGAGCTGCTGGAGTTTCTGCGCCAGGCAGGAAGTCGTTTGAAGCTCGAGCAGGATGCCATCAGCATTATCGAGGGCGCGCTCAACATCAGCGATCAGCACGTTCGCGAAGTGCTGATCCCCCGCTCCCAGGTCACCGCCATTGCCCTCGACCAGCCGCTCGATGAGTACCTGTCGGTGATTTTAGAAACGGGCCACTCCCGCTATCCGGTGATCGGCGAAAACCTTGACGAGGTCAAGGGGATCCTGCTGGCCAAGGACCTGCTGCCGCTGCTCCAGGGCGGTGGTAACAGCGCGCGGCCCTTCCAGCTCCAGGATGCCCTGCGCCCGGCGATGTTCGTCCCCGAATCCAAGCGTCTCAACACCCTGCTCAAGGAGTTTCGCGATACCCACAACCACATGGCCGTGGTGGTGGATGAGTACGGCGGCACCGCCGGTATCGTGACCATCGAGGATATTCTTGAGGAGATCGTCGGCGATATCGAAGACGAGCACGATGCCGACGATGAAGAAGACATCCGCTGGCTGGGGGACGGCCGCTATGCGATCCGCGCGCTGACGCCGATCGATGACTTCAACGAGCGCTTTCATACCGACTTCTCCGACGAGGAATTCGATACCGTTGGCGGCCTGATGATGCAGAGCTTTGGTCATCTGCCCAGCCGCGGCGAATGCACCGAGATCGACGGCTGGCGCTTCACCGTGCTCAACGCCGATAACCGCCGCATTCGGCTGAT
>DATHXP010000398.1:0-6884 GCA_035459605.1 Halomonas sp.
GCCGCAGCGCACCAGGCCCTTGTCCCAGGCCACCTTGCGCAGGTCGGCCACCGCCTGGGTGACGTAGCCGCCGCGGGCGGCCAGCGACAGGCTGCGCATGGTGGCGGTAATCCACTGGTGCTCGCTGGAGAGCTGCCCGGACGGGAAGAAAAATTCCACCGGGCGCTCGATCACCACGCGCTGGCCGTTGATCACGCCCTCCACGGGCATGAACGACACCAGCAGATAGACCTTCTTGCGGCCCTCGGCGCCGACATAGGAGATCTTCTCCGACACCGCTTCAAGGGTGCCCTCGGGGCGCGAGGGAATACGCACGGTCAGCGGATTGTCGTCGGCCAGCACGGGCGGGGCCGTATCTTCGGCCTGCTTGACGCTATAGGAAACAATCTTGGACTTGATCTCGACGGCCATCAGCGGGCTCCTTGAATTGGTTGTGCATCGACGACGCTCAAGCGGCGGTCCATGGCAGTTGCGAGCGCAGCAGGTCGCGGTTTACCACTTGCCATAGGTGCCCTCCTTGAGCGCATCGTACAGATTGGCCGCGGTGTGTTCTTCGCCGTCGTAGATCACCTTTTCGTCACCCTGGAGCTCGACGCGCTCGCCGTTCTCGAGGTCGAAGACATAGGTGGTGTTCTTGAGATCGTCCTCGCGCACCAGCACGCCCTGGAAGGCTTCCGGGTTGAAGCGGAAGGTGGTGCAGCCCTTGAGCCGGCTGGCGTAGGCGTCCAGGTAGAGATCCTTGAACTCGTCGAAGGGAAACTCGGTGGGCACGTTGACCGTCTTGGAGATGGCCGAGTCCACCCAGGCCTGCGCCGCCGCCTGCACCGCCACATGCTGGGGCGGCGTGACCGAGTCGGCGGTGATGAAGTAGGCGGGCAGGTCGCTCTCCACCGCATCGGCGGCGATGAAGTGGCGATAGGCGGCCAGCTCGAAGGACACCACCTCGACCTGCTCCTTGGTCTTCTTGCCCGACTGGATCACGTTGCGAAAGTAGCGGTGCGAGAACGACGGCTCGATACCGTTGGACGCATTGTTGCCCAGCGACAGGCTGATGGTGCCGGTGGGCGCAATCGAGCTGTGGTGGGTGAAGCGCGCGCCTTCTTCGGCCAGTGCCGCCACCAGCTCGGGCTCCACTTCGGCTATTTTTTGCATATAGCGACTGTAGCGCGCATGTAGTATGCGGCCGGGCAGCTTGTCGCCTGCCTCGTAGCCGTCGCGGGCCAGCTCCGGACGAATGCGCAGCATCTTCGGCGTCAGTTCATACTCTGCGGCCAGCGCCGGCGCCATGCCCTTCTCGCGGGAGAGCTCGAGCGCCTGCTTCCAGCCTTCGATGGCCAGGCTGCGGCTGACCTCCTCGGTGAAGGCCAGCGACTCGGGCGAGCCGTAGGGAATCTTGAGCATGGTCAGCGTCGAGCCCAGGCCCAGAAAGCCCATGCCGTGGCGGCGCTTGGCCTCGATCTCGCGGCGCTGGCCCTCGAGCGGCAGGCCGCTGATCTCCACCACGTTGTCGAGCATGCGCGTAAAGATCGACACCACTTCGCGGTAGCGCTCCCAGTCGAAACGCGGGCTGTCGCCGAAGGGATCAATCACGAAGCGGGTCAGATTGACCGAGCCCAGCAGGCAGGCGCCCTCCGGCGGCAATGGTTGCTCTCCGCAATTATGTGCATGCAAACCATTAGCATCAAAAGTATTGATACCGGGCACCTGGACATCATAGACCTCTTCCGTTCCTGCTTCTTCATGCCCAACAACCCGGGCAACGAAGCGCTCGCGGTTCAGTTGGCGCTGATATCCTTCCAGCAAAAGCTCAAGACGTGCCTGCTTGTCGCTGTCTCCAAAACCGATACGTGCGGCAAAGCGCTCAAGGTTGGCACCGCTGATCACCAGCTCGTGCTGGGGCAGTGTCTCGTACCCGCGATAACCACCCCTGCCATCGGACAGATCGCGCCTGGCAGCGTGACGCCTGTCCTGATAGAGCGTGGTGATGATGCCGAGGCGCTGCAGCATGCGCTGTACGGCTTCGAGTCGGGAAAGGTCGGACTGCGCCAGGCGCACGCTGACGCCTTTTGCCTGACGCCCCTGAACGGAACCATCTGCATCGAAGAAGCCACGCAGAAAGCCGACATAGCCGCTCGATGAGGCCTGCTCCAGTTCGGGCGTGATCCTCTTGTTGCCGGGCCGCATCCCCATCTCGAGCGCCAGGTTACGCAGCGATGCCGTGGACAGACGATACTCGTCACGACCGCTGACCTTCTGCCAGCCAGAAAAGTCTGCACGGTGCGGCAAGCTTCTGGCCGCAGTTTCCACCAGGGTCATGACGGAACTGTCACCCTCGCTCAGCGAGCCCTCATCTCCGTTTGCCACGGCAGCCTGGGGCCAGACGGACAGGACCGCCTTGTCGTCCTTCAGCGTGCCATCGCCGACGAGGAGGCCCAGAAGATATCCCTGAGCCTCGTTGAGCTTTCCGCCCCAGTCGGGGGCATCACGATGATCGTTGAGCAACACACGGTCCCCCGCCTGCAGCTCTCCCGCAGCGCACCACTCTGTCTCTGTACGGTAGCGAGTAAAGGCCGAGACCCGCCGAACCCGGTGATCATGAGTCAGCTTGAGGCTGTAGCCTTCCGCTGTCTGCAGGCGAATAACCGGCTTGGTTGCCGTCGGAAAGAACCCCTCCGGCCCGCTGTGGTGAGCCTGACCATCAACCACTGCAGTAAAGGGCTGGCCGATCAGCTGCGCAACCTGACGCGGGCCTTCTGTCGTCTGCACCCAGGTATCCGCCGTCACACAGGGATTGGTGGCGCGGATTTCCTCGCAGAACCAGTTGTTGTTCATGCGATTGACTTCATCGATCAGGATGAAGCCGGGCTCGGCGAAGTCGTAGGTCGAGCGCATGATGGTGTCCCACAGCTCGCGGGCCTTGATCACCTCGACGATGCGGCAGGCCACGCGGCCCTCGGCGTCGACCGTGTAGCCGTCTTCCACCACCGGCCAGTCGCGGTAGACCAGCTCGTCGTCGCTGACGTCGTCCTTTTCGCCGGGGTGCAGCGGAAAGGCCAGCGCCCAGTCCGAGTCGTTTTTCACCGCCTCCATGAACTCGTCGGTGATCAGCAGCGAGAGGTTGAACTGGCGCAGCCGCCCGGCCTCGCGCTTGGCCTCGATGAACTCGCGCACGTCCGGATGGCCCACGTCGAAGGTGCCCATCTGGGCGCCGCGGCGGCCGCCGGCGGAGGCCACGGTG
Organism: Halomonas sp.; assembly: GCA_035459605.1. Lineage (GTDB taxonomy): Bacteria > Pseudomonadota > Gammaproteobacteria > Pseudomonadales > Halomonadaceae > Halomonas. The sequence goes on from DATHXP010000398.1 coordinate 3,239, forward strand.
AAGCACATCTTGTCGTAGATATCCATGAACGCCAGCGGGCCGTTGGTACCGGCGCCGGCGCCGAACACGAAGGCGCCCTTGTGGCGCAGCGTGGAGAAGTCGTAGCCGATGCCGCAGCCCGCTTTCAGCGTCATGCCGGCGTCCACCACGCTGGTCAGAATATCTTGCATGGAGTCGCGGATGGTGCACGAGACCGTGCAGTTGATCAGGCTCACCGCCGGCTTGTAGTCTTCGGCGCCGGCGTTGGACATGATGCGCCCGGCGGGAATCGCGCCGTTCTCCAGCGCCCAGCGAAACTTGGGCAGCCAGGTCTTGGCCTGCTTGCCTTCCACCGCGGCAAGCGCCTTGGCCACCCGCTCCCAGGTGGCTTTCACGTTCTTGTCCACCGCGGCACCGTGGCGATCCTTGAGTCGATACTTGGCATCCCAGATATCACGAGACGGCTCTTGCATTGGCACCTCGTTGGACGACTTCGCTGCTTTGGTGGACGTGCTCATGCAGATGGACTCCATAAAAATTCAGTTAACGATAGGTGGACTCAGGCATCGCGTCGCGCCAGCTGCTCCAGACGAACCAGCAGCTCGCCGAACGGTCCCTGGGCCAGCCCCTCCTCGCGACCGTCGAGGAGGTTCTTGACCATTAAACCCAGCTCGGTGTCGCCTTCGATCAGCAGGCGGCGCTGAAAGAACAGGCTGTCCGGGTCTTCGCGACGCGTTGCCAGGCACAAGAACTCGCGCCAGCCGCCGCGAATGGTCGCTTCGCCAGGCTCAGCGCACAGCATCATGCGCTCATCCCGCTGAGTGAGCGTTAGCGTCACGCCGATGTCGTCGATGGACAGCGTCACGCGTCGCCCCTCGAGGGCATCGAACTCACCCTCGGACAGCGGCTCGGCAAAGGTGCGGTTAAGCAGCGGCTCCACCACACGGCGCTTGACGGCCAGCGGTACCCGCGGATCGATGGCCCGGATCAGTCGGGTGGGCGCGGGCGGGCGCGGCAGAGACGAAAACGACAGTGACGGGAAAGGAAAAGACATTGCTGCTCTCCTGAAGGTATCAACGCGGCCAGGGCCGCCGAGCCGTCCATGTTAGGCCTACCGCCCGGAACCTGTACTGATATGCGTCAAGCGCCGACCGGACCCACCGAGCCACATACCATATATAGCCTAGATTAACTCGGCAAGCCCTATATGTGGTAAAAAAATCAGAGAAACGCTACTTTTTTATTTGACAAACGGCAACGCTGATAACACCAGGGGCTGCAGCCATCCGCCCTGCCAGCAGAAAAAGTGTAGAAGGCATGCTCAAGCCTCGGGCCGCACCCTTCTGCGCTGGGGAACCCGACGGCACCAGTGGATCAGCCGCCAGGCGGCCACTAGCCAGGCCAGGCTCCAGACCAGCGCCGAGGCCCACAGCAGGGCGAGCCAGCTGGCACCGGCCTGCAGCGACCACAGCCGCAGCACGGCGGACAGCGTGAACAGCAGCGCCAATAGCAACAGCACCCGCTCATCCTGGGGGCGCGCCTTGGCGCGCAAGACCGCTTGGCGCAGCATGATCCCGCTGGCCAGGGTGCCCAGGGCGCCGATAGTAAAGGCGTGCAGCGTGGTGCCGGCATACAGCTGCAGCCACCAGCTTCGGGCCAGCAGCAGCAGGCCAATCCCCAGCCAGGCGTAGCCGATCAGCAGCCCCAGCAAGTCCGGTCGCTCCCAGCACAGCCAGGGTTTCCAGCGCCACAGCCGCCACGCCACCAGCAGGCCGGCGATAAGCGCCGATAGCGCCGCCAGGGGCCGCAGCGGCGTCCACAGCATCAGCGGCGGCGTCGCTCCCAGCAGCACGATCAGCGCCGCCTCGATGCGCGGCTGCACGCCGGCACCGGCCAGGCGACGAGTGGCCATCAGATGGCCGTTGATGGCCGGCGCCAGCACGCGCCCGCCCATGAAGACCATCAGCAGCACCAGCCACAGCACGCTGTGCTGCATCAGCGGACTCAGCGCGGGCATCCGCCCTGAATAGCGCCAGGCCAGGCTGACGATCGCCAGCAGACAGATCAGGCCCAGCAGCGGCGACAGCATTCGATTGCGCCACTTCTTGGCGGCGCGAAAGCGCGGCACCACCCGCCAGGCCACCAGCAGCGCAAAACCGGCATCCGCCAGGCCGGCCACCGCTGAGCCGGGCCAGATCAGCCCGCCGACTCTAGCGCCCAGCCACAGCCCAACCAGCGCCAGCAGCCAGCGCCGCGATTGCGGACCCAGCAGGTAGCCGGCAATCACCGCCAGTGCAAAGCCGAACAGCAGCTCACGCCCGTGGGCCGCCGGCGTGCCCAGCAGCGCAAGACCTTTCCAGTGATATATTGACAGCAGCGAGAGCGGCACCAGCAGGGCCGCATGCACGGCGGCCAGGGGAAATAGCCAGCGCCAGGCGAGCATTGTCGCGGGCGCCTGCCGTACCGGACGCGTTTCACGAATCATGACTTATACTATCCGCTGAGCTAGGTAAATGACGCGCGTGAAAGCACAAAAACCTATCTTGCATGGGTCATGCGGTTGATGCATAACGGCACCAGGCCGTATAGTAATCGCCCCCTTTCTTCGCCATAGGTTACACACATGGATTACATCCACGACACCCTGACCGACCTGCGCGGCACCAGCCCCGCCCAGAGCGAGTTCTACCAGGCCGCCGAGGAAGTTCTCGAATGCCTGCGCCCGCTGCTGGAGAGCAATCCTCGCTACCACGAGCACAGTATCATCGAGCGCATCGTCGAGCCGGAGCGCCAGATCATGTTCCGCGTCTGCTGGACCGATGACAATGGCCGCGTACAGATCAACAAGGGCTATCGCATCCAGTTCAACTCGGCGCTGGGGCCCTACAAGGGCGGCCTGCGCTTTCATCCCAGCGTGAATGCCAGCATCATCAAGTTCCTGGGCTTCGAGCAGATTTTCAAGAATGCCCTGACCGGCCTGCCTATCGGCGGCGGCAAGGGCGGCTCCAACTTCGACCCCAAGGGCCGGTCCGACGGCGAGATCATGCGTTTCTGCCAGGCCTTCATGACCGAGCTGTATCGCCACATCAGCCCGACCTGCGACGTCCCGGCCGGCGACATTGGCGTGGGCGCCCGCGAGATCGGCTACCTGTATGGCCAGTACAAGCGCATTACCGGCCGCTACGAAGGCATCCTGACCGGCAAGAGCCTGAGCTGGGGCGGCTCGCTGGGGCGCAAGGAGGCTACCGGCTACGGTGCCGTCTACTTTGCCCAGAACATGCTCGCTGCGCGCAACGAAGATCTGCGCGGCAAGGAGTGCCTGGTTTCCGGCGCGGGCAACGTGGCGATCTACACCATCGAGAAGCTCTACGAACTGGGCGCCAAGCCGATCACCTGCAGCGACTCCAGCGGCACGATCCACGACCCGCGCGGCATCGACCTCGAGACCCTGAAGCGCCTCAAGGAGGTCGAGCGTGCCTCGCTGAGCAGGTATGTCGAGCTGCACTCCGAGGCTGCTTATATCGCGCGGGAAGACTATCCGACCGACGGTCATGCGGTCTGGCGCATCAATGCCGACGCCGCCTTCCCCTGCGCCACTCAGAACGAGCTGACCCTGGCCGACGCCAAGGCGCTGATCGACAACGGCGTCGACTGCGTAAGCGAAGGC
>DATHXP010000399.1:0-4431 GCA_035459605.1 Halomonas sp.
GGCCCGGGCCCAGACGCTGCTGTCGCTGTTCCGCAATGCCCTGGCGATCACCCTGCTGACCATGACCGCGATGATCGTGCTGGCCGAGATCGGCATCAACATCGGCCCGCTCATCGCCGGCGCCGGGGTGCTGGGTCTGGCTATCGGCTTTGGTGCGCAAAAGCTGGTGCAGGACATCATCACCGGCGTCTTCATCCAGGTAGAGAACGCCATGAACACCGGCGACGTGGTCACGGTAAGCGGCATTACCGGCACCGCCGAGCGGCTGAGCATTCGCTCGGTGGGTATCCGCGATCTCAGCGGCACCTACCACGTGGTGCCTTTTTCCAGCGTCGACACCGTTTCCAACTACATGCGCGAGTTCGGCAACCACGTCGGCGAATACGGTATCGCCTATCGCGAGAGCATCGACGAGGCGGTCGAACAGCTCAAGCTGGCTTTCGACGACCTCAAGGCCAGCGAAAGCCACGGCCACCTGCTGCTCGCGCCGCTGGACGTGGCCGGCGTCACTTCGCTTGGCGACAGCGCGGTGAATATCCGCGTCATCCTCAAGACCACGCCCGGCGACCAGTGGTCGGTGGGCCGCGCCTATAACCGCCTGGTCAAGCTGCGCTTCGACGCGGCGGGTATCGAGATCCCCTTCCCGCACCTGAACCTCTACTTTGGTCAGGACAAGAGCGGCTCCGCGCCGCCCGCCAACCTGCGCGTCATGCAGCAGAGCTTCACCATCGACGGCAGCCCGGCCGGGCAGCCCAGGGCCGCCGGCAAACACGCCGACGACCGCTTCGACCCCCGGGCCAAGCGCGCCCCGAGCGCTTCGCGCCAGCGCGGCATCGAAGACGTCAGCGACCCGGACAGCCGCAACCCGGACGACGGCGATGTGGAGTAACGCCTTGAAAAACCGGTGTTCTTGACAGATGCCGGCCTATCTCCGAGGCTAGTATGACTCACTACCCAGGAGGTGATTACCATGGCCTTTGCACTTTCGACCATGCAGCTGGAAAGCGCTGCCTTTAGCGCAGGCGGGGCCATCCCCGCCCGACACACCGGCGAAGGCGAAAACCTCTCGCCGCCGCTTGCCTGGCATGGCGCCCCGGAAAACACCCGCGGCTTCGCCATCATCTGCCATGACCCCGACGCGCCGCTGGTGCAAAACGGCAGCTACGGCTTCGTGCACTGGGTGCTGTATAATCTGCCGGCTTCGGTCACTTCGCTGGAAGAAAACAGCGGCGAAGGCACGTCGGGGATCAACGATCTTGATAGGAGCGGCTATGGCGGCCCCATGCCGCCGGAAGGTCACGGCGTGCACCACTATTACTTCTGGGTGCTGGCGCTGGACAAGGCCACCTCGCTGCCGGAGGGGCTGGCGCTGCCCGAGCTGCTCAAGCAGATCGAGCCGCACCTGATCGGCATGAACCGTCTGGTCGGCACCTACCAGCGCGACTGAGGCGCACGCCAAAGGCCCCGCTGATTCAGCGCCGTGGCGCGCCGGATCTTGCGCGGATCATCCGCAGCGGTGGCCGTGCGCGCCGAGGCCTTCGGTCAGGTACTCGGCCACCAGCGGCTGCGCCATCAGGTAGTCGGCGGTCGCCTCGTTCCAGGCCTGTTTGGCGTAGGCCAGCGCGTCCGCCCACTCCTCGATCGCGTAATCGCCGCGTCCCACCCACAGCAGCCCCACCACTTCCTGCTGCTGGCCCGGATACATCCCGTTGATAATGGTACGAAACTCCTCGAACGCGCGGTTGCCGGCGCGGGGCGACAGGGCCTGGTACGGCCAGCCGCCGGCGGGATCGGTCGGCTCGCCGGGGACGGCCAGCCCGTCCTGGGCGTGGAACTCGCGCGCCAGCTCGATCAGGCGGCAAACGTCGTCGGTGTTGATATTCAGCATGACAGCCTCTCCGTTGCGTTCGATGACAAGGCCGATTCTGACATATTCGCCGCTCGCCTGCGCCGCAGCTTGGCCCGCGCCGGTTCCCGCTGCCCGGCGAGACCGCCGGGGCGCACTGCCGCAGTTTTCCCCAGGCCAAGGCGGATGCAGCCAGGGCCGGTCTTGCATCGCTCCCTTCGACGCTGCACCCCAGGGCCAGGGTGCTGTGCGGATAATCACTCGGTATTCATCATCTCCGCTGCGTGCGCGAGATAGGCCCGGGCCTGCAGCGGCCATTTGGCCGGCGTTCGTGGATGCCGGTCCAGCAGATGATCGATGGACAGCCGCGCGCGCGTCATGCAGCGAAAGGCGCCGTACGTCCGCATCAAGCCGTCGGATGGCGCTGCAAACCCGGCAGCACGCAGGGCATCCATTATCATCGGACCAACCCATGCCGCCCCCAGCAGCGCACACTCCAACCCGAGGTAGTTTGTCTCGTCGAAGATATCGATCATCAGCATCTCGGTCGCGAATTCGATCCGATCGAACAGTACCGGCGGCGCGGTCAGGCAGACATGCTCGGGGCGCAGGTCGCCATGTCCCTCGACGATCAGCCGGGCGGCCTCACGGTCCTCGATCTCCGCGGTGTGGCGCGCGATCAGCGTCCGGGCCTGCGCCGCCAGACCCGCGATGTCGGCCCCGTCCAGATGTTCCCGCAGGTGGTACAGGTGGCGGGCGTTGATTTCGCTCTCTTTCAAAATATGCGTCAGATAGACGCCCGGCCGCGGCGGATCGGCGCGGCGCTGGCGGTAAAATGCCACCAGACGGTTCGCGACGGCGGCAATGTCCCGCCTGGCGGGGATGCGGCCCGACTTCAGCATCGTGTCCAGCATGCGGTCGGCGGGCAGACGGCGCATACGGACCAGCCAGTCCACCACCCTGCCCTCGCCCCCCAGCGCGAGCGCGCCGTTGGCCCGCAGCACCAGCGCGTCCAGCCCAAGATAAACATCGGCGCCGGCCAGCTGCCGGTTCAACCGTAGCTCCTCACGACAGGCGCGTTCACGCGCCGCGAGGCGGCGGTGATCCAGAAACGGCAGCCGGACCGGCTTCTTGATCTTGAACGCTCTTTCAGCCGTCAGATAGACAAAGGCGCTGTGGGTCTCGATCCGCTCGGCCCCATGAAACAAGCCATCAAGAAAGGCCAGCTTGTCACTGAGGCTGACGGGATCTTCGGATCGGGAAGCGGCATCGTGCATGGGTCGTGAAGCACCTTGCATTGATCAGGTCCAAAGCTCGCGTAACATAAAGGCAGCAGCGGCGCCCGCCGCTCCAGTCCACATCATCAGGCGCGTTGAGCCGCTCTGCAACGTCCTGCGGGGCGTGGTAGGGTATCGAGCGGCGGTGATTTTCATGGCCGACCCTCATTCAATCCCTGTGCGAAGTTGACCACGATCAATGCGGGCAGGCTTGTCGGGACTAAAATCTTGCATATGTTGTTCTTCGCTCTGAATGCCTCCGCCGATCTGGGTCGCGCCGTCGCCGCTGCCGGCGGCTTTCCCGTGGCCGAGCATGAAGAACGCGAGTTCGCCGGCGGAGAACACAAGGCCCGCCCGCTGCAGAGCGTACGCGGCAAGGATGTCTACGTGCTTCACTCCCTGCACGGCGAAACCGACCGTTCCGCGAATGACAAGCTGTGCAGACTGCTGTTCTTTCTGGCGGCCTGCCAAGAACATGGCGCGGCACGCGTCACCGCGATCGTCCCCTATCTGGCCTATTCCCGCAAGGACCGGCAGACCAAGCCGCGCGACCCCGTCACCACGCGCTACGTCGCGATGCTGTTCGAGGCGGTGGGAGTCGACTGCGTTGCAACGCTTGAAGTTCACAACATCCAGGCCTTCCAGAACGCGTTCCGCTGCCGGACGCTGCATATCGAAACCGCCCGGCTGTTCACCAGCGAAATCCTTGCGCGCGCGGGGCGCCTTCCGTTGACCGTCCTTTCGCCCGATGGCGGCAGCGTGAAACGCGCCCAGCTGCTTCATGAAGAGCTGGGGCAGGCCACCGAGGCCGAGGTGACTTTTGGCTTCATGGAAAAACGGCGCAGCGCGGGCATCGTGTCGGGTGATCTGTTTGCCGGCGACGTCGCCGGCCGGGCGGTCTGGATTGTTGATGACATGATCGTCGGCGGCGGTACCATGCTGCGGGCGGCCCAGGCCTGCCGCGCACGCGGCGCGGCCGAGGTACACCTGGCTGCCGCCCATGCCCTGCTGAGCGAAGAAGCGATTCAGTCGCTTGCCGATCCCGCCATCACCAGCGTCACGCTGACTAACTCCGCCGCCGACACCAAAGCCGCGAAAACGGCTTTGGGTAACAGGCTGCACGTCCTTTCTACCGGCCCCGTCATTGCAGAAGCGATATATCGTCTGCACTCCACATGAAGGGCATGGGGAATGCACCGTGCGGATTTCAAAGCGGTCGGCCGGCGCGCTTTCGAGCCGGGGCTCAAGGGCTAGCCCAGCTTATTGATCGGCCCGAGCCGGGCGATATCAGGCGTAGAGGGTGCGGGG